>JBOHED010000277.1:0-3245 GCA_050700915.1 Actinopolymorphaceae bacterium
TGCGCCCGAGTCCCCAGCGGGTGCTTGCTCGGACGGCCAGAGCCGCGCCGATAAGGCCTCCGGGTCCTGCGGCGCCCAGCAGGATCCCGATCTCGGCTGGAGACAACTCGAGGTTTCGGGACAGGTAGAGCACCTGCAAAGCCAGGATGGCTGTGCTGAAGAATGTGTAGGTGCCCGCGCTTGCGGCGCTGGCCCGCAGCAAGGGGTTCTGCCAGACGAACGACATCCCGTCGGCTATCGCCCGCACAGTCCGGGCCCGGTGCGGGTCTGCACCGGACCGCGGCTCGTTCTGCGTGATTCGACCGACAAGCAGCGCCGAGGAGAGAAACGATGCCGCGTCGAGCAGGATCGCGACGGGTGCGGTGATCGCCTGCACGAGTGCTCCGCCAAGTCCGGGCCCGGCGATCTGAGCAACGGCGCGGGTCTGGGTCAGTCTGGCGTTGGCGTCGATCAACTTGTTGTACGGAAGCAGGACGGGTAGGAACGCGGCCGCGGAGATGTGGAAAACGACGGCGAACGAGGCGCAGGCGAAGACGACGCCCACCAGCAACGGGACGCTCAGAAACCCTGCAGCCCAAGCCAGCGGGACGAGTCCAAGGGCGATTGCGCGAGCGACGTCGGACACCACGAGCAGTGGACGCCTGCGGATTCGGTCGACCCAGACCCCCGTGATCAGCCCGAACGCCAACAGCGGCACGCCGCCCGCTGCGGTCACCAGCCCCATCTGAGCTGCCGTTGCGTCGAGGCTGACCACCGCGAGCAGCGGTATCGCGACCAGCGAGATCTGGTCACCGAACATTGAGATCGTGCTAGCCCTCCAGAGCCTGCCGAAGTCCGTACGCGCCAAGGTCCCACCACGCCACCGGGACCGACTGGACCGACTGGACCGACTGCTGGACTCGCGGATGCTAGGGCCAGGCGATTCCCGTGCCGCCGACCCGGCTCCGGACATGATTTCCCCCGCCTAGCGGCAACTCTGTTGACGTTCCGGGACGACGCCTACTGCGCGTACGCCTCACAGCCTGACGTCAGGGTTGGCCTGACGCGATGTCAGGCTAGCCCTGACGGCCATGGCAGTCAACCAGCTCGCAGCACGCCTTCATGCGATCGGTCGTTGGGTGAGGGGCACCCTCACGCGAACCTATGGGATGAGGGGCGCCCTCCTCCAGTGGCGCGGACCCCGGCTGCAGGCGCCTACGAGTGCGCAGCGGCGAGTCCGGGGAGGAGGTCCCGGACGAGCGGCGCCGACGACCCGAGCCATGGATCGATCGCGTCGTCGATCGCGGCCAGCTGGCTCTCCTCGATCGCAAAGGCACGGGTGGGCACGCTCGCGCCGAGTTCCACCAGCAGGGGGCGCAGATGTACGTCGGCGGCGAGCCGATGAATGGGGGACGCCGACACGGTGAGCGGTACGGCGATGATGCCCGCGAGGGCGCCGCCGCCGAACCGATCCAGGAACGCCTTGAGCAGACCTGTGTAGCTGGCCTTGTAGATCGGTGTCGCCACGACGAGAACCCGCGCCGACCTGACGGTGGCGAGTGCCTCGTCCACGCCCGGACTGCCGTCGATCACCGCTCCACAGAAGGTGGCCAGGTCGATGGTCACCGGGCCGGCGTCCGCGTTGTCGGCCAGGCGTTCGGACACTCGTTCGTACAGTCCATCGGCCAGGCGCTGGGCGACCGCGAGCGTCCGCGACTGCGGCTTCGGGTTCCCGCACACGACGACGATCCCTGGGCGGAGACCGTCAAATGCGGTGGTGCTCGTCATGACGGCCTCCCGGCAGTCTCGGCGAGCCGGTCCCGCTCGCGTTCGGCGTCGCGCTTGGCGACCTCTTCGCGCACGATCGGAATCACGTACCGCCCGAAGTCGATCGCGTCACCCAGCAGGTCGTACCCACGGGCCGAGATGATCTCGACGCCGAGGTCGTAGTAGTCGAGCAGCGCCTGGGCGACCACCTCGGGCGTACCGACCGGAGCGTTGGAATTTCCCGCACCACCGGTCACCGCGGCGGTCCGGGTCCACAGCGCCCGGTCGAACCGCTCGCCCTGTTCGGCGACTGCGAGCAGGCGCTGCGATCCGGCGTTCTCGGGGCTGGTCAGCCGGTGCCGGCGGGAGAGTGGCCGGGGTCCCCCGGCGGTACGGGAGGTGATCGCCTCGACGATCCGGTACGCCTTGTCCCAGGCGAGTTCCTCGGTCGCCGCGATGATCGGCCGGAACGCGACCTGGAACTTCGGCACGTCGGTACGCCCGGACGCCCGCGGCGGCGGCCTTCACCGACTCGACCTGCTAGGCGCGGGCGACGGTCCGCCGGTCGGCCTGACCTCGCTGTCCGTCGGCAGAGTGGCAGAAAACCACCAGTCGTTCGGCCCGCCTTTGGTGTACGGTCCGCCGGTTACCACCGGAGCCGGGAGCGGAGATGGCCGGGTCGACCACCACCGACGGGCGTACGACCGACTCGCCGACTCCGCTGTGGCGCAACCGGCCGTTCGCGTTCTTCTGGGTCGCGCAGCTGTTGTCGAACACCGGTACCCAGGTCAGCGAGCTCGCCATCCTTCTCACCGCCGTGCTCCTGCTGTCGGCGACGCCGGTCCAGATGGGCGCCCTGACGGCGATGGAGGCGCTGCCGAGTCTGGTGATCGGCCTGTTCCTGGGGGTCCTGGTGGACCGGGTTCGGCGGGGACGGCTGCTGGTGTGGTGCAACGTCGGACAGGGCCTGCTGATTGCCACGATTCCGGTCGCCGCATTCCTCGGCGTACTTACCCTGCCGCAGCTGTACGTCGTGACGTTCGCGGTCGGCGGGCTCGCCCTGGCGTACGGGCTCGCCCATGTCGCGTACGTGCCCGTCCTGGTCACCGACAGCCGGTACCTCGCGACCGCCAACGCCAGCATCGCCCTGACCGACTCGGTGACCGCGGTCGGCGGCCCCGGTCTGGGCGGGTTGCTCGTCCAGATCCTCACCGCACCGATCGCGGTCGCCGTGGGCGCGGCGTCGTTCCTGGTCGCCGCCGTCCTGCAACGCGCCGGCCGGCGGACCGATCCGCCACCGCCCGCGCCGCCTGACGGGTTCGGGGTGTCGCTACGCGAGGGGATGGCCGCGTTCGCCCGGCATCGCGGCGTCGTCGCGCTCACGATGGCGAAGGCGATCCCGGACTTCTTCCACTGGGGCGCGCTGGCGCTCTATGTGCTCTACGCGGTGCGGGAGCTGCACCTGTCCGCGGCGATGATCGGGCTGATCGCGATGGTCG
>JBOHED010000278.1:0-3228 GCA_050700915.1 Actinopolymorphaceae bacterium
GTACGGACCTGTCGGCCGAAGGTACCGCGGTCCCGTCGACATCGCCCGCCGTGACGCCCACCAGGCGGAGTCCGCGTCCTGGTGCGTCAGTCCAGCAGGCCGAGTGCGGTCAGGTCGTCGTGGAGAGCGAGTGCGATGTCGGCCAGCGTTTCGGTGAGGTCCGGGTGCCCGAGCATCTCGATCCGCCAGGGAAGCCCTTGGTACGCGATGACGGTACGGACGAGCCGCATTTCGTTCCACGCTTGGGTTTCGTCGATCCTGACGCCAGTCAGTGACGCCAACGCATCGAGGTAGCTGGCGAAGAGGGCGCGCTGCGCGCGGCAGGTGTAGGTGGCCGTCCCGGCCAGCACGGTGGCGATGTCGTGGAACCGCGGCCGCAGGCCCATGGTCTCGAGGTCGAACACCACCAGCCGCGGCCTGCCGTCGACCACCGACCAGCCGACCTGCTGGAAGTACAGCTCGCCGTGGTTCGGCGCGACAGGCAGCGTCGCTACGGATTCGGCGGCTCGCCGGTAGGCGGCGAACCAGCGGTCGGGATCGACCGTCACCGGTACGCCAGGATCGCCGGCCAGCGTTGTCAATGCGGCCTTGACACGCGCCCGGAACAGTTCCTCCGGCATCCCCGGCGGAAGTGTGAAGAGGTCTGGCGGCGCCTGCACCGCGTTCAGGCGAGCGATCAGCAGGAGGAACTCGTCCCCATCGTACGGCTCGATCCCCACCGTGGAAAGGAATTCGAGCACGATCACCTCACCGCGCTCGCGCGCCGCCACACCCAACAGCCGAGGCGTGGGAATGTCGTGCGACGACAGGTGCGCGTACTTCGCCGCCTCCGCACTCGCCGGATCCTCGCTCCGCTTGCAGAAGACCGTCTGCTCGCGCGGCGAACCGTCGCGGGCGGCGTAGCCGACGGTGAGAATGCAGGAGTTCGCACCCTTGTTCAGGCCCTGCTTCTCGTACGCCACCCACGCGTGCGCTCCTTCCGCGGTGGTGAAGTCGGGAAGGCAGCCGCCGAGCTCCGCCCACGTCAGGTCGTACGGCAGCGCACCCGGGCGCGGCTCGGTCGGCTTCGGCGACAGGTTCGCCGGCGTGAACCTGTTCGCCTGGGAGTCCATCGGTTATGCGGGGTCGGGCGCGGGCGAGGCGGTCGGTGTCGCGTTGGTCGGCTCGGGTTCGGGACAGGTCGGCGACGGCGTAGGTGTGCCCGTCGGCGTCGGTGTCGGCGTAGGTGTCGGGCTCGGGGTGGGCGTCCCCTCCGTCGGCGCTGGACACGTCGGCGTGGGCGCCGGATCGGTCGGCGTAGGGCTCGGGTCGCTCGTCGGGGTGGGCGTGGGTGTCGGTGTGTTGCTGGTCGGCGTCGGAGTGGGCTTCGGGTCATCCGGCGGTTGCGGGTCCGGCGGATCCTTCGGCGGGTCGGGTTCCTTCGGCGGATCCGGGTCCTTCGGGTCCTCCGGCGGCGGAGTCGGCCTCGGGCCCGTGGGCTCCGGACTCCTGGTGTTCGGCGGCAGCGTGGTTCTCGTGCCTGGACCACTGTCAGGTGGCGGGTCGGCGGACGGGAGGTCGCGGATCGGGCCTGGTATACCGGGAACGTCCGGCAGCGACCCGCGTCGGGGCGGCTCCGGTCCCGAGCTGACCGGACCGGTCTCCGCCGGCACCGGACGCCCGCCGTCACGGTAGGACGCGGCCCACCCAAGGACCGAACGCAGGTACGCCCCGGACGGGTTGTAGCGCAGGATCGCCCGCGCGAGCCCGGACGGGGTAGACAGGTCGCCGGAGCCCGCACACAGGTAGCGTCCCGCGGCCAGGGTCGCGTCGTGGATGTTGTGTGGATCGCGCACGCCGTCGTCGTTACCGTCCGACGTCCACGTACGCCACGTACCCGGGAGGAACTGCATCGGGCCGACTGCCCGGTCGTACGCCGAGTCCCGGTCCAGCCGGCCGTCGTCGGAGTCGCGGATGACGGCGGTGTTCGCGAGCGATCCGTCCAGCCTGGGACCGAGGATCTCGCCGTTCGTACGTCCCTTCGCGTCCACGCGTCCTCCGCGGGCGTGGTTGGACTCGACCTTGCCGATGCCGGCGAGGACCCACCACGTCAGGTGACAGCCGGGGTCCGTACGGGCCAGAGTCGCGGCGGCGCGGCGGTAGGCGGCGAGCATCGGCGCGGGGATCCCGAGGACCCCTGGCCCGGCTCCGGGAGCGCCGTCCACCTTGTCGTGGAGCGCGGACTCAGCCGCCTCTTCGGCATCTTCCAGCGTGATCGGCGGGGCGGTCGAGCTGAACGGACTCTCCTCAGATGACTTGTGGGCGCCCGAGCCCGGCGGCCCGCCGAGCATGGTGCGTGGCGCCCAGGCGACGGTACCGGCGAGGCCGACCGTGGCGACCACCATGAGGCAGAACACCCGCGTGAGGGCGGGAAGGACCCGCGGCCGGCGGTCCTGTCTGCGCATCACTCTCACCCCGTACCGGACGTCGGCGGCGTTGTCGCAGGTCGATCACCCGAAATGATCGTCGCCGCGTCACGCTACCCGCGCTGCCTCGGGTGTCCAGGTGAAGCGTCCGGGCCCGGCCGGTGTGGTCCGGTGCTGGACCAGCCCCCGGGTCAGCTAAGTCGCGCGGGAGAGATGGGTCGCGCGGGAGAGGCAGGCCGGGCGGGGTCAGGCAGATCGCGCCGGCCAGGCAGGTCGCGCGCGAGATGTTCAGCCGTCAGGCGGCCGAGCGGGCGGCGGCCTGCGCGCGACGCCAGACCTTGCGGTAGGCCTCGAGCCCGTCGAAGCAGAGCGGACCGGTGGGTCCCGCGGTGATGGCGACACGTTCGGGCGCCGTACCCCAGACCGGCACCTTCGCGTCCGACCACGCGTCGACGGCGTCGCGGTAGCTGCGGGTGAACGTCCGCGCGGAGCAGATCACCAGACCGGCCGGCGTACCGTTCGGCACGATCTCCATCAAGGCCTCGACCCTCGGCGTCTCGATGCCGCCCACTCTCGTGGGGACGACCACGACGTCGGCGCGACCGACCGCCTTGGCCGTGAGGCGTTCGTGTGCGGGTGGAGTGTCGACGATGACGACATCATCGGCTTCGGCCTTGTTGAGCGCCCGGGTGAGCAACCGGTCGGTCGGTGCCTCGACGACGGCGATCCGCTCGAAGCGCTCGTCGCCCGCGTGCTCGATCCACTCGGCCGCGCTGGCCTGGGGATCGGCGTCCACGAGGATGGCGGAGCGTCGGTTGGTGGT
>JBOHED010000279.1:0-8807 GCA_050700915.1 Actinopolymorphaceae bacterium
TGCGGCCCGGTTCGGTGGTCGTCGACCTGGTGGCCGACCAGGGTGGCAACGTCGCGGGCAGCGTGCCGGGGCAGGAGCTGTCGACGGGCGGCGTGCTGATCTGGGGCGGCCAGAACGTCCCGAGCCAGCTGCCGGTGCCGGCGAGCCAGCTGTACGCACAGAACGTCCTGAACCTGATTCTGCTGCTCGTCCGCGACGGCAAGGTCCACCTCGACTTCGACGACGAGATCGTGGCGGCGAGCTGCGTCACGCACGACGGCGAGGTCAGGCACCGACAGACCCATGACCTGATCGGGGAGGTGGGCTGATGCCCGGCCGGCGAAGGAGCTCCGATGACTGAGGGCATCGCACTGCTGACCATCTTCGTCTTCAGTGCGTTCACCGGGTACGAAGTGATTTCCAAGGTGTCGACCATCCTGCACACCCCGTTGATGTCCGGCGCCAACGCGATCCACGGGGTGATCCTGATCGGCGCCGTCCTCGTCGCCGCCCGCGCCGACTCCGCCGTGGAGCTGTGGGTCGGTCTGGCCGCGGTGTTCCTTGCCACTCTCAACATGGTGGGCGGTTTCGTGGTGACCGACCGGATGCTGGAGATGTTCCGTACGCACAAGAGCCGGAGGGACGTCCATGGGTGAAGCCGCGGCCAGCACCCCGACCTGGATCCAGTTGGGTTATCTCGTCGCCGCGGTGTGTTTCATCCTGGCACTGAAGGGACTGTCGTCACCGCGTACCGCCCGCGTCGGCAACCTGATCGGCGCAGCCGGTGCGCTGCTCGCCGTCGTCCTCGTCTTCTTCGTCGCCGCACCGCGCAACCTGCTCGCCGTCCTCGGCGCGATCGTGGTCGGTACAGTCGTCGGGCTGGTGGCCGCGCGCAAGATCGCCATGACGGCGGTGCCGCAGCTGGTCGCGACGTTCAACGGCGTCGGTGGCGGCGCCGCGGCGCTGGTCGCGTTGCTCGAGATCGCCGAGTTCGCCGAGCTCGATCAGGGCGGTGGGACGCTCACGCGGATCGCCGCCGCGTTCACCGTACTGGTCGGTGCGGTGAGCCTGTCGGGGTCGGCGGTCACCGTCGGCAAGTTGCAGGACCTGCTTCCTGGCCGGCCGATCGTCGTACCCCGTGTGCAGTGGGTCTACGGCGGCGCGCTGGTGGTCACGCTCGCCGCCGCGGTGGCGGCGGCGGTGGTGGCCGGATCGCCGATCTTCGCGATCGTTCTCGGCGTACTCGCCCTCGTCCTCGGGGTGCTGCTGGTGCTGCCGGTCGGCGGTGCGGACGTCCCGATCGTCATCTCGCTGCTCAACGCCTTCACCGGCCTTGCCGTCGCGGCGAGTGGCTACCTGCTCGGCAACACCCTGCTGCTGGTCGCCGGCACGCTGGTCGGTGCGGCCGGTTCGTTGCTGACCCGGTTGATGGCGCAGGCGATGGGTCGCCGGGTGACGACCATCCTGTTCGGTGCGTTGGGCGGTGGTTCTTCCACCCTCGGCGCGACCGACGAGAGCACCCGGCCGGTGAAGTCGGCGGGGGCTGACGACATCGCGGTGCTCCTCGGCTACGCCCGCCGGGTCGTCATCATCCCCGGCTACGGTCTGGCCGTCGCGCAGGCGCAGCACGCGCTCCGCGAGCTCGCCGACACGCTCACCGCGCGCGGCATCGAGGTCATCTACGCCATCCACCCGGTCGCGGGGCGGATGCCCGGGCACATGAACGTCCTGCTCGCCGAGGCCAACGTGCCCTACGACCAGCAGGTCGAGATGGCGCAGGTGAACCCCGAGTTCAAGGCCACCGACGTGGCCCTCGTTGTCGGCGCCAACGACGTCGTCAATCCGGCGGCCCGCAGGGCTTACGGTTCACCCATCGCCGGCATGCCGATCCTCGACGCCGACGAGGCCAAGGCAGTGGTGTTCCTGAAGCGGTCGATGCGGCCCGGGTTCGCGGGCATCGAGAACGAGCTGCTCTACAACCCCAAGACGACCCTGCTGTTCGGCGATGCCAAGGACTCCTTGACGAAGCTGGTCGCCGCCGTCGCCTCCGTGTGAGCACGGAGGAAGGTGTCGACGGCGGGCTCACCCCGCGTCGGCGCGATGGGACGGCGAGCGGCGGAGCCGGAGACTCAGACCGCCCAGCGTCGTCCAGTGCGGTTCGACGTGCGGGCTCTGCGCGCCACTGCCGATCGTCTGCGCCGGCGCGGGGGCAGCGTGCTGGAAGGTGCTCGGCCGGGTGAGCCGACGCCACATTTCCCATCCGCAGCTCTCCACGCGGACGAAGCAGTCCCAGATGCCGGCGTCGAGTGGCCGGCCGAGTCGTCCGGTCCGAATGTCGAGCCGCGCGGTTCCCTGCAGGACGACCTGCTCGGTGTCGTCGGCGACCTCCGGCACCAGGTTGCACTGCGTCGGCTGCCGGAAGTCACCGGAGTCCTCCCGGCTCTGCACATAGATGTCCAGCCGGCTGTCGGCGATCGCCTTCGTCACGTCGTACGCATCGATCGGGACCTTCGTCTTCAACGTCACCGGCGGCTGCCACAACAACCGCCCGTCGACCCGCCGGAAGGTCACCGGTCGCCCGTCGGCGTAGGCCAGCTGGGCGCTGGCCCTGACGACCAGACTGGTGCCGTCCCAGTCGACGCGTTCGAGGGTGGGTACGACGGTGAGCCCGCGTTCGGCCGCCGCCAGCTTGGTGAGGTCGGCGTACGCACCCGCGTGGAGGAGTCGTGCGCGCACCCGCATGGTCGGAGGCAGGGCGCGTTCGACGCCGGAGGAGAACCGCTCGGCGGCGAGTCGGCGTACCTCCCGGAACACTGCGTACCGGCTCTGGCGCACCGGCCTCCCCAGCAGCGAACGACCGCCGAGCAGCGAACGACCGCCGAGCAGACCGAGCAGGTGGTCCTGGTACCAACGGGCGTAGATCAGGTCGCGTTCGTCGCCGTGTGTGGTGTGGGCGTCAACGAGGTCGAGTGCGCGGTGCAGGGACCGGCAGTACGCCACGGGATCGAGCCGCCGAGGCTGGTGACCCTCCCCGTCGCCCACCGGGGCACCCCAGTGACAGCACACACCGTCGGACAGCACGCTGACGGTCTTGGCGAGGAAGTACGCCTCGGCGACGAACTGCTCGTCGGCCAAGTACGACGGACCCTCCGCGAACCGAAGCCGGTGTCGGAGCAGAAAACCGGTCCGGTACAACATGTGCGGCGCCATCAGCCGGAACAGCTCGCCGCCACGCACGTCGGCCGCCTCCTGCGACTCCCGGAACAGACTCCGCGGCACCTCGCGGCCGCCATGGCCGACGACCTTTCCGAGGACGATGTCGGCGCTGCCGCGGATCGCCATCGCGTACATGCGTTCCAGGGCAGGGGATGCGAGCCGATCCGCGGAGGTGAGGAAGTAGAGGTACTCGCCGCTCGCGATCTCGATGCCGACGTTGCGGGGCCGCCCGAGTCCGCCGGTGCGGGCCGCGTGGATCACCCGGATGTGCGCATGCTTCTCGGCCAGGGTGTGGAGGCGCTGGAGAGTACCGTCGGCGGACCCGGTGTCGACGAACAGCACTTCGTACTCGCCGGCCGACAGCGACTGGCCGAGCAGGGACGCCAGACAGCTGTCGAGGAGCGGTCCCGGATTGTCCACCGGAACGATGACGCTGACCTTCACTCCCATGGGCGCACTCCCATGATGGGAGCATCGTCAGAATCCCGGACCGACAAACCTCCACCGCGGACTGGTCAGTCGACGACGCCGTACAGCCGGTCGCCCGCGTCGCCCAACCCCGGGACGATGAAGCCTTTGTCGTTCAGCTTCTCGTCCAGGCCGGCG
This sequence comes from Actinopolymorphaceae bacterium, assembly GCA_050700915.1. Lineage (GTDB taxonomy): Bacteria > Actinomycetota > Actinomycetes > Propionibacteriales > Actinopolymorphaceae > Thermasporomyces. The sequence goes on from JBOHED010000279.1 coordinate 3,802, forward strand.
GTCACGACAGTGACCGGCACTCCGATCCGCTCCAGCTGGCCTTCGAGGTGGGCCAGACCCTCGGGCGCGGCGAGCAGGCAGACGGCCGTGATCTGGTCGGCTCCGCGCGCGACCAGGAACCCGATCGCGTCGGCGAGGGTGCCGCCAGTGGCGAGCATCGGGTCGAGGACATAACACTGCCGGCCGGAGAGGTCCTCCGGAATCCGCTGGGCGTACGTCGATGCCTTCAGGGTGTTCTCGTCGCGGATCATGCCGAGGAAGCCCACCTCGGCGGTCGGCAGCAGCCGGACCATGCCCTCCAGCATGCCGAGCCCGGCGCGCAGGATCGGCACCACGAGCGGCTTCGGTGCCGCGAGCTTGCGCCCCTGTGCGGGCGCGACCGGCGTCTGCACCGCCACGGGCTCCGTGCGGACATCGCGGGTCGCTTCGTACGCCAGCAGCGTGACGAGCTCGTCGGTCAGTTGCCGGAAAGTAGGCGAGTCGGTCGCAGCGTTGCGCAGAACCGTCAGTTTGTGGGCGACGAGGGGATGGTCGGCCACGTGGATCCGCATCGGCAGGCACCTCGGAGCGTCGACGTCAGGATGTGGGGTAGGCCCGGCTGGCCTTGTGGAGGACCGGCTGGCAGGGAGTACGCACGACCGGATCTGGCCCAGCGCGGGTGTTGATGGGGAGGTACTGGCGGAGCCACCTTAGTAGTCTCAACTAGATCACAGTAGTGTCACGGGGTTTGGCGGGGGCGAGTGATTCGAGGAGATTCGTTCCGGCATCGGGAGTCGCCCTCATGGCCAAGACCCAGCGACATGAGACATCACGGTCGGACAACCAGAACGACCGCCTCAGGCGGCGGGCAGCGTTCCTCCGCGACCTTGCCGAAGCCAAGGAGCTGCGGGCTCGGATCCGGCCCAGACGTACCCGCCTCGCCCGTCTCCGCGACGCCGTCCGGCGCTCCACGTACCGGACCTCCTGAGCGCCCCTCGCGCCACACACGGCGACCGCGCGGAAAATCCTGCCGAAAAATGCGGTGCATTCTCCGCTGGGTCTGCCACGATCTCCCCTATGGCGGAGGAGAGCAGCACAACGGTTGACTTCGCTGTTGTGGCCTACCTCGAGGAAGGCTGCTGGCGGGCAACGTCGCTCGCCGAGACGGCAGCCCGCGACCTCGACACGCTGGTGCGTACGATGCGCCAGCAGCCCGGCGATCGCGGCTGCCTTGGGATGGTCTCGGTCGATGACGACTTCTTCGTTCTGGTACGCGTGGATGGTCCAGACGTTCGATATCTCCTTTCCGACGTCACCGCCGCCACCGAGTGGCCGCTCGCCCGGGCCGTCCTCGACGAGCTCGCGCTTCCGGTGCCCGATGACGACGACGACCGTGCCCAGCCGGCTGGCGACCTGACCATCGTCTCCGACCTCGGCATGGCCGCCATGGAGATGGGCGCGCTGTGCGACGACTTCGACCTGTACCCCGACGAGATGCTCGCCAAGATCGCCGAGCGACTCGGCTGTGGCGTACCGTTCCACCAGGTGTTGGACACCGCGATCAGTTAGTCCGACTGGGCGTGTCCCTCGTACCTGGTGGGTACGACGCAACAAATCCCGACCCGAGAATCTGTGACGAAGGAATGGTGTGCGGTGTCCTACTTCGCGGCGGCGTTCGCCCGTAGAGGTGGCGACTGGTTGGCGACGGAGATCGATCTCGACGACGTCGATGGCGTCGAGGGTGTGTCCGAGGTAGCGGCTGAGGTCGATGCCGACGACGGGATCGTGGTCGTCCTGGTGGAGGAAGAGGAGTGGTTCGGCGTCGTCCGGGTCGAACCCGGCGAGGACCCGAGGGTGTTCGTGTCCGACGGCGCCGAGGCTGTCCGTACGCCGGTCGGCCAGACGCTCGCCAGCGAGATCGCCGTTGACTACGCCGACGACGACACTGCGGCGAGCGGCAGGGGAGTGACGTTGCCGGCGTCACCGGCGGGGGAGTCGGGGCTACTCGACGACCTGGGCGTCTCCGCCGAGACGCTCAAGCGGCTGGCGGGAGCTTCCAGTACGACGCCGGCCGACGCGGTTGCCGAACTCGCCGAACGGATCGGCTTCGTCGACGTACTCGAGACAGTCCGCTGACGCCGCCCACCTCGGCCGGACCGTCGGAGCCGTGGGACGGCGCGATGCGCGTCTCCCTCGACGAGGCGCGTCTGGCGGAGTCGGCCGGTGATGTCCCGGTCGGCTGTGTGGTCGTCGATGCCGTCGGGCAGATCGTCGGCCGTGGCCGCAACGCACGGGAGGCCACGTCCGACCCGACGGCGCACGCGGAGGTCCTCGCGATCCGACAGGCCGCGGCGGCCCGGGGTGGGTGGCGGTTGGATGGCTGCACGTTGGTCGTGACGCTCGAGCCGTGCACGATGTGCGCGGGCGCGGTGGTTCTTGCCCGTTTGGACCGGCTGGTGTTCGGTGCGTACGACGAAAAGGCCGGAGCGGTCGGTTCCCTGTGGGACGTCGTACGTGACCGGCGACTGAACCATCGGCCCGAGGTGGTGGGCGGGGTCCTCGCCGAGGAGTGTGGCGAGGTGTTGCGGGAGTTCTTCGCCGCCCAGCGCCGCCCCCGCTGACCTCCACCAACCGGTACCTGGCTGAGGGGCGCCCTCCTCCACACGGTCCCGCGATGAGGGGCGCCCTCCTCCAAACCCGTACGGCCCGGATGCGCGCGGTGTCGCAGCCTCGTACGGAACGCGGCAGGCGGCGCCGCGGCGCGGTCCGGTACCCTAACCGGCGGTGGCGTGTCCGAGCGGCCTATGGAGCACGCCTCGAAAGCGTGTGAGGGGCAACCCTCCGAGGGTTCAAATCCCTCCGCCACCGCCCCGCTGAACAGGCAGAATGCCCGGCATCCGCTACGGAGGCGCCGGGCATTTCGCCGTCTGGTCTCAATTTCGGGTGTCAACGTCGTGTTGAGCGGCGCAGATATCTCCGCGCTGCTCAGTTCGTGAACCAGGCGCGATAAGGAGATTGACTCTTGGAACTCGAAATTGCGCGAGTCAACGACTTTCTGCAGCTACCCGGATGCCGAGGGCGATGAGGACCGTACCAGTCGCGGCTTCCATTCGACGGCGTACGACCGGTCGACGGAACCACGTACTGGCCCGGCCTACCGCCGCCGCAAGCGTGAGGTACAAGGCAATCTCGATGACAACCTGCAGGAGGGCAAGGACCGCGGTCGTGGCGAACAGCGGTCGGTCGGACGGTACGAACTGGGGATAGAACGCGATCATGAACGCAGCGGCCTTCGGATTCGCCAGCTGCACCACCACGCCCTCACCGAAGGCCCTCGGCCACCCCCGTGTCCGGCTTGTCGACTGCTCAACGTCGAGTTCCGGCGCCTCCCCGGGCGTGCGGCCGCGCAGCGCGGATCGCCACGCCTTCACACCGAGGTACAAGAGGAAGCCCGCACCGACAATGCGGAGGACCATGAAGGCGATCTCTGACGCGGCGACCAGGGCGGCCAGGCCGGCTGCGGCGAACAACGCCCACAGGTAGAGGCCGACTTCCAGGCCCAGCACTGTCGGCACCGCGCCAGAAAGGCCTCGCAAGGCTGCTCGACGCAGAATCAGTGCCATCGCTGGGCCTGGTGAGGCCGAGATCAGTACGACAGCGACGACGAAAGCGGGCAGGGAACCGACGATATCCATGCGGGATTCTCTCTGGGCGGAGTCGACCGGGGGACCGACCGAGCATCAGCCGATCTTTGTTCCGACAGGTACGGAGTCGAGTGTCCGGAGGTAGGCCACCAGGTCACTCACTTTCTCGTACGAGCGCGCCTCTTCGACCATCCCCTCGATGAGTTCCGGTTCCCATGCGGGAGTGAGTACACGGTCGGGCCCCTGCACGAGGATTCCGGCGTGGGACACCAGGCCATAGTATTGACGATCTCTGTCGAGCCTTGCCGTTCCGCCCCGGACAGGTTTACCCCGGTTCTCCCAGTACTCGATGAGGTTGTTCACTGCATCCTCACCTGAGCGCAGGAAGAAGACAGCTGGCCCTTGCGGCAGTGCAGCGCGAATGGTCTTCAGGCTTCCGGTCGGATCCGTCGCGCCGAACATCAGGTCGAGCGTGAGCTCGTCGCGAAACCTCAGCGGCAGCGAGCCTTGCACGATCTCGAGTGGCCGCACCACGAAGCCAACGCCGTAGACCTTGTCGGTCGGCACCTCACCAGTGACGGGTTCCGTGGTTCGGACGTTGACGATCTCGCCTACCAACACGACCGAGGACATCTTGATCGCCTCGGTCAAACTAGGCGGGATCACATCCAGCGCACCAGGCATTCTCATCCGGGTGAAGAATTCGACATCCGAGCGGTGAAAGGTATCCAGCGTCGCATCGTCCACACCCGACAGGAAATAGCGCCTACCCAGCACACCGCCCGCCGCCACCGCTCCCGCCGCCACGACCACAGCACCGGCGATCAGCGCACGTCGCTTCAGCCTCGACCTGGGCTCTGTCTCTGGAACGCCTGCCCGAGGGCTGGACAGGATGTCCACCTGCTGCCGCTGTCCATTCGTCGCCATGTACTGGCCTTTCGCCGACGCGACCGATCCGCATCTGAGTAATGTCCGGACCGTACCTGGGATTTGACCAGCCAGATAGACCGCGACTGGCGCCATCCGTGCCGCCACGCCGGCCGGCGGAAGCGGATCAGCTCCCCGATAAGCTGGCCCGGACGGCTCGGGGCCAGCCGGCGCCACAGCCCGCCAGCACCGCCTCATGGGAGGCTCGGACACGACCAGTCATGTCCGGGCCTTTGTCGTATCTGGCGGTGATCGTCGTGGGAATGGCGAGATGGCGGGTGGGGGGATAGGCACAACGTGACCGTCGCCGAGCTGGACCAGTTCCTGTTGTACGGCGCTGTCGTACTCCTCCTGGGAGTCCTCGCGGTGCGGTTCGCGGTGCGGTTCGGCCTGCCCAGCCTGCTGATCTACCTGGCGATGGGCGTCGCGCTCGGTGAGTCCGGACTCGGCATCCAC
>JBOHED010000280.1:0-11495 GCA_050700915.1 Actinopolymorphaceae bacterium
CCCTGCGCAGGGTGCCCTTGAGGCGTTCGTCGTCGTGCAGCGGTCCGCGGTGCCAGACGTTGGTGATGCCGTGCTGGTGGTTCCACCGGTGCCGCAGCGAGTCCCACTCCTTCGCCGTGACGACGACCTCGCCGTCGAGGCTGAAGTAGGGCCAGCCGGTCTGCTGGCCCTGCTCGTTGGCGTACGTCGCGAGCCTTTCCAGCATCTCGCCTGGCGGCCAGTACCACAGCCAGTCCTGGGTGAGGTATTTCCGGGTCGCGGCGTTGCGGACTCCGCACGCCTGGTTGGCGCGATAGAGCGGCAGGCCGCTGCGCAGCCACTCGTGCCGCAACCACTGCTGGACCGGGAGCGGGCCGTCGGGCGTGTCGATCGTGAACCTGCGTTGGTAGAGGACGCACACCTCGGACACGACGGGAAACCGGCGGATCGTCTTGCCGTTGACGTTGCCCGCCACGTGCGCGATCCCCTTGTCCCAGGTGATCGTCTGTACGTAGTCCCACCCGTGCTCGACCAGCAGCGGATGCACGGTCGCCCAGCCCACCTCGGTGTTCCAGAACCACAGCGTCGTGGCCGGATGCGCGGCCGCCGACCAGGCTTCGACATGCGGGCGGTACCAGTCCACGAGGTCGGCGGTGCCGGTCGTGTCGCCATGGAATCCGCGGACGCCATAGGCCCCGTCACTGATGATCGTCACCGGCGTCGGCCAGCGGTGGTAGACCTTGGCGACATCGCCGTGATGGAGCTCGTAAGCCGGAGCGCCAGCCCGCCTGCCGCGCGTTGTCCCCTCACCACCCACGCACCGCAGGCTAGCCCTGCCCGCCGACACCTCCACACCGGCTCGCCGCGATGCCACGGCTGATGATCGACTTGTCAGAGGTTTGTCGTCTTCTATGACGAGATACCTCTGACAAGTCCAGGGAGCGGGCGCGCGGACCGTGGACCGGGCCGCGGGCGAGCCACCCTGGACTACCTTGGAATAGATGAACCGACTCACCGACGCGACCAGCCCCTACCTCCGCCAGCACGCCGACAACCCGGTCGACTGGTGGCCCTGGACCGACGACGCGTTCGCCGAGGCACGCCGGCGCGAGGTGCCGGTGCTGCTGTCCGTGGGCTATGCCGCCTGCCACTGGTGCCACGTGATGGCACACGAGTCGTTCGAGGACGCGCAGACAGCCGGCTACATGAACGACCACTTCGTCAACATCAAGGTCGACCGCGAGGAGCGCCCGGACGTCGACTCGGTCTACATGGAGGCGACGCAGGCGATGACGGGCCACGGTGGCTGGCCGATGACCTGCTTCCTCACGCCGGCGGCCGAACCTTTCTACTGCGGTACGTACTTCCCACCACAGCCACGGCACGGCATGCCGGCGTTCTCACGGGTGCTGGAGGCAGTGACAAGGACCTGGAACCAACGGCGCGACGAGGTGACCCAGGCCGCGGGTGAGATCGTCGCCCACCTCGACAGTCCGCAGCTCCCCGCGGGAGACGCGCCGGACCAGGCGGCCCTGGACCGCGCGGTCGAGTCGCTCGCGAAGGACTTCGACCCGGTGCACGCCGGCTTCGGAGGTGCGCCGAAGTTCCCGCCCTCGATGGTGCTGGAGTTCCTGCTCCGCCACTCGGCTCGTACCGGATCCGAGCGGGCGCTCGCCATGGTGGCGCAGACCTGTGACCGGATGGCCCGCGGCGGCATGTACGACCAGCTCGGCGGCGGCTTCGCCCGCTACAGCGTCGACCAGGCCTGGGTGGTCCCGCACTTCGAGAAGATGTTGTACGACAACGCCCTGCTGCTCCGCGTCTACCTGCACTGGTGGCGGCAGACCGGCGCTCCGCTGGCCGAACGGGTGGTCCGGGAGACCGCCGACTTCCTGCTCCGCGACCTGCTCACTCCCGAACGCGGGTTCGCCTCCGCCCTCGACGCCGACAGCGAGGGCGTGGAGGGCAAGTTCTACGCGTGGACGCCGGCGGAGCTGCGGACGGTCCTCGGTGACAGTGACGGGAGGGTCGCGGCGCAGCACTTCGGCGTGACCGAGGAGGGGACGTTCGAGCACGGCACCTCGACCCTGCAGTTGCCGGAGGACCCGGCCGATCCGGCGGCGTTCGCCGACCTCAGGGCACGGCTCTTCGCGGCCCGCGCCCAGCGGGTCCCGCCCGGCCGCGACGACAAGGTCGTCGCCGCGTGGAACGGTCTCGCCATCGCCGCCCTGGCCGAGACCGGTGCCCTGCTCGACGAACCTGCGTACCTCGACGCCGCGCTGGCCGCCGCCGACCTGCTCGTACGCCTGCACACCGACGATGCCGCCCGTCTGGTGCGTACGTCCCGCGACGGTGTGGCGGGATCCAGCCCGGGTGTGCTCGAGGACTACGCCGATGTCGCCGAGGGCTATCTCGCTCTCTTCACGGTGACGGGTGACGACAGGTGGCTCACCCGCGCGGGGGCGCTGCTCGACGTCGTACGCACCCGGTTCCCCGACGGCGAAGGTGGCTTCTTCGACACCGCCGACGACGCCGAGCGCCTGGTCCGCCGCCCGCGCGACCCGACCGACGGGGCGACGCCGTCCGGTCGTTCGGCCGCGGCCGGTGCGTTGCTCACCTACGCCGCGTTGACAGGCTCGGCCAGCGACCGGGACATCGTGGAGTCGGCCCTCGGCGTCGCCGGTCGGCTGGCGGATAGGGCGCCACGTGCCGCGGGCTGGGGACTGGCAGTCGCCGAGGCCTTGGTCGCCGGACCGGTGGAAGTCGCGGTGGTCGGCGCTCCCGACGACCCTGGCCGGTCAGCGCTGCGCAGGACCGCTCTGTTGTCGCCGAGCCCGGGCGCGGTCGTTGCCGTGGGGACACCGGGCGAGCCCGAGGATGGCGACGGACGGGTTCCCCTGCTTGCCGGCCGTGGCCTGGTCGACGGTCGGTCCGCTGCGTACGTCTGCAGGAACTTCGTCTGCGACCGCCCGGTGACGGACGCCGCCGAGCTTGGTGCAAGGATCGGCGTACGTAACATCTAGTGAGCAAGCGTACGCAGAACGGAGTGATGCAGTATGGCGAGGCAGAGGAAGGGCCGCTTCAGCCGGCTCGACGCACTGCTTATGGGTGCGGTCGGCGCTCTCGTGGCGACGTCGGTGGTGAGGGAGCTTCGCCGCCCGGCGCCGGAGCGCACCTGGCGCGGCAAGGTCGCGGGAGTCCCCTACGACTACCGGCCGCCGACCATCGACCGGCTGCGTTCGACCTGGTGGGCGCCGGAGGACGACCGGCTCGTGCAGCCGACCGCGTACGGGCTCGGCTGGGACCTCAACCTCGGTCGTGTCGTGAAGCTCGCGTCGGAAGCAGCGTCACGCGAGGAGTCGGCGACGCCGAACGGCAGTACTCCCGTACGCCACTGAAGTGTCCCGCCGCGCGTCACATGGGCGCGCCGAGGAATGTGTGCCATGGCGTCACGCGGTCGACGTGGACGACCGCGTCGAATGCCGCCATGACGTCGACGGGTGTCGCTTGTCCGCCGGTCATGAGGGACGTCCTCGTGGCGAAACGCTCGACCACGGCGCCACTCCCTGGAACCTTCCTGAGATCGAGCAGGTAGTGCGGTAGCCCAGCCGTGGCAAGCAGCGCGTCCAGGCTGTCCGGGTCGAGGGTCGGCATGTCCTCGACGAACGTCTCTGTGTGCCCGGCGGGCGCGCCAGGGATCGGCCGGTGCAGGAAGAGTTCGCCGCCGCCGAGGGTACTGCCGATGACGACCATCCGGTCCCCGAGCGACGCGGCGAGGTGCTGGCCCACTGTGGTGAGCCGGTCGTTGACGATCGGTGGCGCCGAGAACGGCCAGCGCTGGACATGGCCGTTGGCCGCCGAGATGACGACGCGTTCCTCATGGCGCAGGATCCACTCGATGTTCTCGGCCATCGCCGCGTCGCGGATGTTCGCGCCCTCGTAGGTGCGTTCGGCCCCGGCGGCCATGGCCTGCAGAAAGGCGTCCATGTGCCTGGCCGTGCACGCGCAGCGGTATGCCCGCTCGAACCGTTCGGTGTCTGCGCGTCCGGCGTAGACGACCCGCTGCGCCTGCATCCGCTCGGCCAGGTCGCCGATCCGTGCGGTCAGCTCGTTTCGCGCGGCCGGGTCGAGCGCGAGATAGGCGTGCAGCGTCGGTGCCGCCCACGCCAGTCCCGTGCGGTCGGTGGGCAGGTAGCCGAACAGGGGCAGCAGCGACCGTCGTAGCGCTTCGGCATACGCGGGATCGACCTCGTTCAGGAACTTCAGGCTCGCTTCGACCGCCGGCAACGCCGATGCGCTGGAATCGGGCAGGTCCACGCCGTAGAAGCCCACGGCGCGATCGTGGGAAGCGTTGTAGGACCGCATCCACGCCAGCTGATCGCGCATCTCGTCGCACTTGCCCATGTGGTACGTGATGCCGCTGTGCAGGAGGTCGGCGAGGTTCCCGTGCCCTCCGCGTACCCATGCATCGACGGCGAGCCCTTCGGGGAAGCCCGACTCCATCACGAACGCCGTGAAGCCCATCTCCGCGACCAGGAATCGGACCAGCCGGTGGCGTACCTGGTAGAACTCGTGCATCCGGTGGGTGCTCTCGCCGATCGCCACCACACGGGCGTCGCCGACGATCTCCCGCAACGGTTCGAGGTCGCTCACGTCCTCGTCGCTCGGATCGAGCGTGCGCAGGTGGGCGGCATTCTCCCGTAACCACCTGGCGACGGTGTTGTCCGGCCCGGCGGTCGGCGGATCGTTCGCGGTCATGACGGCGGCTCCTCGGTCAGGTCGCGACCGGCAACGAGCGGGGCGCATTCGACGTACTCCAGGACGCGGGCGACGTCATCGGCCTCCAGTCCGGTGATCCGTCCGCTGACTCGTTCGTTGAGCTGCCGGGCGAGCGTGCCGTCTCCGTGCCGCCGCCGGGCGGTGGCGGTGATCTGCTCGTCCATCCGGACGTCGCCGGTATGGAACGTGGCCCCGATCTGGTGCCAGCGGAAGACGAGCGCCTGTACGCCGGGATCGTCGGTCGGCGTCTCCTCCTTGGCGTACTCGTGCAGCTTCGCCACCAACGCGAGCCACTCCGACTTCAGGTCGTCGATCGCCTCGTCGCCGAGCTCGGTGGCGCGCCGGGCGAGCGCGGTCCGCTGCTGATCGGAGAAGTACGACTTCGCACCGGCCAGTGGGACCGTCGTCTCCAGTGCCACCAGGAACTCCTCCGGGTCGGGCATGTCCGACCCGTTCAGCTGCCGCAGCAGCCCTTGCACCTGCCGGGACTGCGCGGCGATCCGGCCGGCCCTGGCCTCGAGGTCGGCGAGCTGGGCGTCGAGCAGGTCACGCAGGGCGGTCAGATCGTCGGTCGTACGCCTGAGCACGGTCGCCACGTCGTCCAGCGACAGCCCGAGTTGGCGGAGGGCGCGTACGCGGTAGAGCCGGCGTACGTCCGCCTCGGTGTACCGGCGATGCCCGGACCGGGTGCGCTCGCTGGCGGAGACGATGCCGATCTCGTCGTAGTAGTACAGGGTCCGCACCGTGACGCCGCTGGCCTCGGCCAGCCTGCCGATGCTCCACCTGCGCTGGATGTCGTGGTCGTTCACGCCCCTGACGGTAGAACCTCCCGCTACGGGGGGTTCAAGCCCGCGCCGAGAGCGTGGATCTGGGACGTTGACAGCCGGCTCTGTAACAGTGTAATCATAGTTACATGACACGGCAGGAACGCGAAGAACGCATCCGTGGTTGGCTCGTCGGCCGGCTTCCCGACGACTGGTTCACCACATCGATCGAGCTCACCACCGACCGCGACGAGATCACCGTCGTCGGAATGCTCGCCGCACCCAAGGTCGCCAAGGAGGCGTCCACCGTCGAGCGGTCGGCGGCGGAGTCGGGGCGGATCAAGGAGTTCCGGGAACGTACGCGGGACCATCGGATCCGGATCGCCCGCGAACTCGAACACGCGACCGGCCAGAAGGTGGCGTGGGGGGCGACCTGTGGGGAGAGTCGGGAGACGTTCACCACGCAGTCGGTGCCGGTCATGACGCGGCTTCGCCAGGCCGAGCGTCAGGTGCTCGACACGCTGGTCGACTCGGGAGTGGCGCGTACCCGCTCGGAGGCGCTTGCGTGGTGCGTGAAGCTGGTCGGCAGGAACGTCGAGCCGTGGCTGGCCGATCTGCGGACCGCCATGGCGCATGTCGAGCAGGTCCGCTCGCAGGGCCCCGACGCCGCCGACCGCACCGACGGTCTGGACGACCCCGCCCCGGGGACCGACCAAGAGAAGCCAGAGGAACCGACCTGAAGCCGCGCGTTTCCCGGTGAGAGAGATCATGAAGCTTCCCCGGTGTCATGCCCCCGGGGAAGCTTCATGATCACCGGAACCGTCGGACCCGGCGCGGGCGGAACTCGCTCCCACGCTGGTCAGGGTTTGCGGGCGACCAGGATGTCCCGGATGATCGCCTGGTCGACCCGGTGACGGAATCCTTCGTACGCCGGCCCTTCGCACACGTCGAGCCCCGCATCGGCGAGCACCTGTGCGGCGGCGTCGCGGCTGGCACCGTGCACGTTCCATGAGATCCCGACCGCGCCGCCCGGGCGAAGGAGCTCCGCCCAGCCCGGCATGGCTGCGGTCAGCAGGTCGAGCGGCCGCCGCGACAGACCACTACTCCGTCCCGCGGCGGTACCCCTTCGAGCGTCGCGTCTACCGGCGCGTCCACCCTCACTGCGCCGGCCGCCGCCTCCGGCCTTACGACCGCTGCCCCCACTGCTGCCCCCACCGCCGCTGCTCGCACCGCCGGAATCGCCGCCCTCGCCGCCATCGCTGGCAGCACCGTCACCGCTGCCCTCACGACCGCCGCCACCCGCCTGGCTTCCGTGTCGCACGCCGTACGGCGCGTCGGCCACCACCACGTCGAACGACCGTGGCCGGAAGAAGTCCCGCGCCCGCGTCGTATCCCCGTTCACCACCGTGAGCGACAACGCGTCCCCTGCCTTGTACGCCTCCTTGTCCGCCCCCAGCGTGACGTGCAGCCGACGCCCGATCAGCGCGCGCTCCCTTCGTACCGGCGTGAACTCGGCGTGGTGCTTCAGCCGCTTGCGCTTGAGCCAGGTACGGATGAACGCGGAGTACGCCTCGACGTCCTTCCCGTCCAGCTCGAGCCCGGTCGCGTCGTACCCGTACATCAACGCCTGGTTGAGCGTGGTCCCGCGCCCGCAGAGCGGGTCGAAGACGTGCAGCCGCCGGTCGAGCATCGAGTCCGCGAAGTCCGACGAGAGAACCGTGACGTTGAGCAGCAGTCTGGTGAAGTACTCGTTGGTCTTTCCGACGTACTTCTGAATCGTCAGCAGGTCGTCGTCGAACACCGCCAGGGGAGTCAGCCCGACCGGACGCAGCCGCAGGTCCGCGTCACTGCCGCCGAAGACCTCGAAGAGTGCGTAGAGCGACGACAGCTGGGAGAGGTACGCGAGGTCGCGGCCGCTCAGCTCGTCGGCGGTGAAGAGGAGGTACGGCACTCCGCCCAGCCTTGCCTGCTCCACCTCACCCAGTCGCCCGGCTAGTGCCCGCTCGTCGAACACCGCCAGTTCGGCACGCAGGAGATCGACCGACGCCTCCGCATACACGCGGTTCGTCGCGGGAAGGATCAGCAGGGCATAGCGCGGCATGAGGACAACGATTCCAGGTCAGATGTCGAGGGCCGCACCGACGTCGAGCCGGCGGAACTGCGACCCGGACTTCTCGGCCATCGATCCGACCAGTCCGTCGACGACCTTCAGCCCGATGTCGTTGAGCATCCCGTCGTGGACCGACAGCGCCAACGTCGGGCGAACCGCGCGGATGTAGTCGATCGAGTCCGCGCCCCGCAGCCACGGCGCGGTGGTCGGCACCATCAACGTCCGCACCGGAGCGTCCGGCACGGTGAAGGCATCACCCGGATGGAAGAACGACGCATCCACGAAGAACCCGATGTTCGGCACCTGCGGCAGGTCGGGATGGATGACCTCGTGCAGTTCGCCGTGCACGCCGATGTCGAATCCGGCCGCCGTGAACGAGTCCCCGCCGGCGACCACGTGCACCCGCGCCGGATCCACATCGTCCAGCAGCGCGGCGGTGGCGGCGTTGGTCCAGATCTGGACGTCGGGATGGCGGCGCAACTTGCCCGCGTCGAGGTGGTCCGCGTGTTCGTGGGTGATGAGCACCGCCTCCGCGCCGTCCAGCGGCTCCTCCTCGCTGAACGACCCCGGATCGATGACGAGCGCGTGATCACCCTTCTCCAGGCGTACGCACGAGTGGGTGTACTTGATGATCCGCATCGATGCTCCTCCCTCGGTTCCCGATCGCCGGCCCGCCGCCGGGAGGTTCTCACCAGTTCGTCCGTACGACGTCACCGCGGCGGCTCCTCACGAGTCTATGAAGGTGAGAGGGCGCTCGGGACAGACGGTGACGGCCTGCCGACTCGGCGCGGCCCGCCCCAGCCCGCGGCGGTAGCCTCGGGCCGAGACGACGCCGTGAAGGAGGTGACGGGTTCCATGGGCCGTCCGGGCCTGCTCTACCGCATCTACCAGCGACGCCTGATGGCGTCGATTCCCGCTGACCGGGTGCCGAGGCACATCGCGGTGATGATCGACGGCAACCGGCGCTGGGCCCGCGCCTCCGGAAGCAACGTCTCCAGCGGCCATCAGGCCGGCGCCGACAAGATCCCGGAGTTCCTGGGCTGGTGCGAGGACCTCGGCGTCGACGTCGTGACGATCTACATGCTCTCGACCGACAACCTGTCCCGGCCGCCGGAGGAGCTCGAGCCGCTGCTCACGATCATCGAACGCATCGTCGACGAGCTGGCCACAACCGGCCGGTGGCGGCTGCACACGGTGGGCGCGTCGGACCTGTTGCCGACTTCGGTCGCACGGCAGCTCAAACACGCGGTTGAACGCTCGGCAAATGTTTCGGGAATGCTCGTCAATGTCGCCGTCGGTTACGGCGGCCGGCAGGAACTCGCCGATGCGGTGCGTTCGTTGTTGCACGAGCAGGCGAGCCGGGGTACGACACTGGCGGAGCTGGCGGAGCTGCTCGATGTCGAGCACATCTCCGAACACCTTTACACCAAAGGGCAACCGGATCCTGATCTGATCATTCGTACGTCTGGTGAACAACGCCTGTCCGGCTTTTTGTTGTGGCAGAGTGCGCACAGCGAGTTCTATTTCTGTGAAGCACTCTGGCCCGACTTTCGCAAGGTCGACTTTCTTCGGGCGATTCGTGCCTACGCCGCGCGTAACCGTCGTTACGGGCTCTGAACACCCCGTTAACGAGCCTGTTTGCGTGTCCCTCTGTTCGCAGGGGCCAACCCCACGTATTTTCGATCCTGACGGCCGGAGAGACCCCGGCCGTTCGGGAGGCCCATCGATGCGTGCGCAGTCGTCCTCCTCCCGCCGCGAGGCGGGGAAGGGTACGCATGGTGAACGTGGCCACGGGTTGGCGTCCGCCAGACCCTGGCCGCGTCGCGAGAGGGCCGGCACCCGGCCCTGCGGCTTGGTCCCGGTCCACCATCTCGACAGGCGAGGGCCGGGCGCTGGTGCACGCCGCTGGCCCGAAGGGGACGCACGTGGCTGCATCGAAGCCGAACGCGACCGCGGGTGCGAGCAAGGTGAGCGCCCGCTCAGCTGCCGGACAGAATGGCGCGACAGCTGGAGCACTCCGGGCGGGCGATTCCGGGGACGGTGTCGAGATGTGTCCGACCCAGACGCGCACGTACGTCGTCGACACCAGCGTTCTCCTCGCCGATCCGCATGCGCTCATACGGTTCGACGAACACGAGGTGGTCATTCCGGTCGTGGTCGTCAGCGAGTTGGAGGGCAAGCGGCACCATCCTGAGCTCGGCTACTTCGCGCGCACGGCGCTGCGGCTGCTCGACGAGCTGCGCGTTCTGCACGGCAGGCTCGACGAGCCCGTACCGGTCGGAGCGGCCGGGGGGACTCTGCGCGTCGAGCTGAACCACACCGATCCCGAGCTGTTGCCGCCCGATCTGCGGGGTGGGGGAGTGCCCGGCGGCAGGTACGGTCGCGTCCCTGACAACGACACCCGGATCCTCGCCGTTGCGCGCAACCTGGCGGAGGAGGGACGCGATGTCGTCCTGGTCTCCAAGGACCTTCCGTTGCGGGTCAAGGCGTCCGCGCTGGGCCTGCCGGCGGAGGAGTACCGCGCCGAGATACCGGTGGTCACCGGCTGGACCGGCATGGTGGAGGCCGATCTGACCGCCGCCGACGTCGACCAGCTGTACGCACAGGGCACGATCGAGCTCGACGCCGCACGCGAACTTCCGTGCCACACCGGACTCGTCCTACTCTCCGAGCGGGGCAGCGCGCTGGGTCGGGTCACACCCGACAAGCGGGTACGCCTGGTCCGCGGTGACCGTGAGGCGTTTGGTCTGCACGGGCGTTCGGCCGAGCAACGGGTCGCGCTCGACCTGTTGCTCGACGCCGACGTCGGCATCGTGAGCCTCGGCGGTCGGGCCGGAACCGGCAAGTCGGCGCTCGCCCTGTGCGCCGGGCTCGAAGCCGTGATGGAACGCCGGCAGCACCGCAAGGTGGTCGTGTTCCGGCCGTTGTACGCGGTCGGGGGACAGGAACTCGGTTACCTGCCCGGCAGCGAGGCCGAGAAGATGCAGCCGTGGGCGCAGGCGGTCTTCGACACACTCGGAGCTGTGACCAGCACGGATGTGCTCGAGGAGGTCATCGACCGGGGAATGCTGGAGGTTCTTCCGCTGACGCACATCCGTGGGCGGTCGTTGCACGACTCGTTCGTCGTGGTTGATGAGGCGCAGTCACTAGAACGCAACGTGCTGCTCACGGTATTGTCTCGGATCGGTTCCGGCTCGAGGGTCGTGCTCACCCACGACGTGGGTCAGCGTGACAACCTCCGGGTCGGTCGCCATGACGGTGTTGTTGCTGTCGTCGAGAAGCTCAAGGGGCACCCGTTGTTCGCGCACGTGACGTTGAACCGCTCCGAGCGGTCGCCCATTGCCGCGCTCGTCACCGAGATGCTCGAAGACATCTCGTTGTGAGCGTGGCCGGAAACTCCGGCAGCGCGTTCAAGGCATCACCGCAAAGTAGCAGAGAGTCAAATCTCTGCTGCTTTGTGTGTCTGGATAGGTCTCATGTCGCGGGGTCGTACAGTCTGCGAGAGGGGTCTGGAGGCATGCGTGGCCAGCTACGCGGCTAGGCACAAGGCGCCGCCGAAACACCGGGTGCGCGGTCGGTCGATGTTCGCCGAGTCGCCGACGCCGTCCGGCGCGGCGTCGACTCGACGCCAGTCGCAGGCACGCCAGGACCAGGGCGGTTCGCGTCGTGCGCTGGTCGAGCCGCCCGGCGGCAACGAGCAGTTCGCGGCGCGGCCGGACGAGACCTGGCGGCTGTCGGCACCCACCGTGAAGCGCCGTTCCGCCGAACCACGCCCCCACGGGTCGGCCGGCGAGGTGTCCCGCGTTGACGGGTCGCGCACTGACGGGTGGCGTACCGACGGACTGCGTGCTGAGAGGTCGCGT
>JBOHED010000281.1:0-2710 GCA_050700915.1 Actinopolymorphaceae bacterium
GAGCGCTCACCGGGGTCGGGCCGGCCATCGCGTCCGGAAGCCAGATGTGCAAGGGAAACTGCGCCGACTTGCCGACCACGCCGCAGAGCAGCAGCAGGGTCGCGAGGGTGGCCGTACCAGCTGTCAATCCACCATTGACAGCCATCTCCTGGATCTCACTGATCCGGAACGTCCCGGCCGCAACGCCGAGAACGAAGATCCCGAACAGGAACCCGATGTCGCCCAATCTCGTTACCAGGAACGCCTTCACCGCCCCGTCCCGGGCGTCGGCCAACTCCCAGTGGTGGCCGATGAGGAAGTACGAACAGACGCCCATCACCTCCCAGCCGACGAGCAGCACCAGGAGGTCGTCCGCCACTACCACGACCAGCATCGCCGCGGTGAAGAGCGAGACCAGACTGACGTACGACGGATATCGCGGATCCCCACGCAGGTAGTCGATCGAATAGATCTGCACCGCCAACGCGACGCTCGAGACGAGCAGGCTCACCAGTGCCGACAGCCCGTCCGCGCGGAAGGCGATGTCGAACGCCAACCCACCCGTGGGTACGTGCGCCACGACCAGCGTGTCGAGGTCGAGTCGCCCGGCCAGGTCCGCGATCACCACCGCCAGGGAGGTGACCCACCCGATACCTGCACCAAGGACCCCGATCGGCGCAACCACCCGCGGAACGGCCTTGCCCAGCAGGAGGGAGAGGACCGCGGCGAGGAAGGCTGCACCTGTCGCGGCGAGGAGGAGGGCCGTCATAGCCTGACCTCCTCGGGTGCCTCTGTCGAGTTGTTGGAGGTTGGTCGGGATAGAGAGCGACCATCCTCCAACAGGTCGGCCGGCTCCGCCGCGTCCGCTGCCGCGATCTCGGCGGCGTACGCCTCATCGGTGGCGTCACGGTCCGCGAGGTCACGGGCGGTCTCGACGTCGACCGACGCACGTGTACGAAAGACCAGCAGGACGATCGCCAGCCCGAGCCCGATCTCCGCGGCCGCGATCGTGATGACGAAGAGGGTCAGGATCTGCCCACTGTGCAAGGGATCCCGGTGCCAGGCGTCGAACGCGAGCAGGTTGAGGTTGACCGCGTTCAACATCAGCTCGACGCCGACGAGGACGAGGACGGCGTTGCGCCTCGCGAGAATGCCGTAGACCCCGATGGCGAACAGCAGCACACCGACGAGGAGCGGCAGCAGGAGGGGCATCAGCGGCTACCTCCGGGCTCGGCGTCGGTCGTTGGCCCCGCGGGCGCCCGCGACCCGGCCGGCACCCCCGCCTCCGCCCCAGCCTGCTTCCCCGCCCTAGCCTGCGCCTCCGCCCGGGCCCGCGCCTCCTCCTGCGTACCTCTGGTGTCACGGGTGGACAGCGCGATCGCGCCTACCAGGGCCGCCAACAGCAGGACCGACAGCACCTCGAACGGAAGAACCCAGGTGGAGAACACCGCCCCGCCCATGACCTTCGGACTCCCGACCTCCGCCCGGTCGAGGTCGATCACCTCGCCGGCGAACCCGGCAACGACGGTCGTGCCGAGGACTGCCGCGACGGCAACGGCGACGATGCCGGCGAACCATGCGTTGGCCTTCGTCAGGTCGGCGACCGGACCGGTCGGAGCCCGGGTGAGCATGAGCGCGAACAGGAGCAGAACGACCACCGCACCGACGTAGATCAGCACCTGCACCCACGCCACGAACTCCGCCGTCAACAACAGGTAGCACCCGGCGAGCGCCCCGAGCGTCACGACGAGCCAGAGCGCCGCATGGACGATCTGCCGCGTGGTGACGACGAGCAACGCCGACCCGATCGCCACGAACCCGAAGAGCCCGAACAGCACCTGGACCGCTCTCATGGCTCGCCGTCCGCATCGGTGCCTATGTCACTGCTGGGTACGTCAGTGCTGCGTACGTCCTCGGCCACTTTGGCGGCGGCCTTCTCGACCGCCTTCTCCGCGGCCGCGAGTTCCTTGGCCGGTTCAGCGCCCGGGTCGACCGGCGGGGGCGTCGGGACGGTCCACATCCATTCGCGGAGGTCGTCGCGTTCGTGGGTGAGCTCGGCGATGTCGGTCGTGGCGTACTCGAACTCCGGCGACCAGAACAACGCGTCGAACGGACACACGTCGATGCAGATCCCGCAGTACATGCACAAGGAATAGTCGATCGCGAACCGGTCGAGTACGTTGTGGCTGCGTTCCCGCCCACCCTCCTCGGCCGGGGGCGTTGCCTCCTTGTGCGAGTCGATGTAGATGCACCAGCACGGGCATTCGCGGGCGCAGAGCATGCAGACGGTGCAGTTCTCCTCGAAGAGCGCGATCACGCCGCGGCTGCGCGCCGGCAGGTCCGGCTTGACATCGGGGTACTGCTGGGTCACCGAACGCCTGGTGAGGTTGTCGAACGTCACCTTGAGCCCGTGCGCGAGTCCCTTGCCTGGCAACCCGGTCATCACCGCACCTCCTTTGCGTCACCTGTCGTCGACAACTCCACCTGCGCAGCCGTCATGACCGCACCACCGCCACCACGCCGGTGAGGGCAAGCTGCAGCAACGCGAGCGGAACCAGCAGCTGCCATCCCAACCGCTGCAACTGGTCAGCGCGCAGCCTCGGATAGGCGACCCGCACCCAGATCACCACGAACGCCACCGCAAACACCTTGGCCAGCGTCCACAACCACCCCAACGCGTCGGAGAACGGACCCTGCCAGCCGCCGAGGAACAGCACCGTGGTGAGGGCGG
>JBOHED010000282.1:0-4151 GCA_050700915.1 Actinopolymorphaceae bacterium
GCCCCCACGCCGCGCAGCTCACCCGGACGGTCGGCGGTGAGGACCACGAGCGGGATGCCGGAGTGATGGGCCTCCAGCACGGCCGGATGCAGGTTGGCCGCGGCGGTCCCAGACGTGCACACGACCGGCACGGGCCGCCGGCTCGCCTTCGCGAGGCCGAGGGCGAGGTAGCCGGCCGCCCGCTCGTCGATGCGTACGTGCAGCCGGATCCGGTCGGCGCCGTCCGACGCGTGGAGGGCGAAGGCGAGCGGTGCGTTGCGCGAACCCGGTGCCAGCACGGCCTCGCGTACCCCACTGCGCCAGAGCTCGTCCACGAAGACCCGAGCGAGCGCGGTGGACGGGTTCATGCCAGCGCCTCCACGGCGGCGAGCCGGTCGATCCATCGGGCGTGGGTCGCGGCGTCGGCCGCCACGGCACCGAGCAGGTCGGGGTCGGGTGAGGACCGGACGACGGGCAGAGAACCGTCGACGGGTACGAACGAGTCCGCCACCACATCGGCACTCAACAACTGCGTGGTGGCCAGTCCGCAGGCGTACGGAAGATCCGGCAGCGCCGCGGCCAGCGCCACCCCGGCGGCGAGTCCGACCGACGTCTCCAGCGCACTCGACACGACGACCGGCAGGCCGATCTGCTCGACGATCCGGAGCGCGGCCCGGATCCCCCCGAGCGGCTGCACCTTGATGACGGCGATGTCGGCGGCGTCCATCCGGACCACCCGGTAGGGATCGTCGGCGCGGCGGATGGACTCGTCGGCGGCGATGGGGACGCCGACCTTCCGGCGTACTTTCGCGAGGTCCTCGACGCTCGCGCAGGGCTGCTCGACGTATTCAAGGCCGCGGGCCTCCTTGTCGAGGCGGCCGATCATGGCGACGGCGGTGTCGACGTCCCAGCCGCCGTTGGCGTCGACGCGGATGTGGCCGCCCGGGCCGAGTGCCTCGCGGACCGCCTCGACGCGGGCGAGGTCGTCGTGTTCGGACTGGCCGCGCTCGGCGACCTTGACCTTGGCGGTCCGGCAGCCGTTGCTGGCGGCCACGATCCCGCGCGCCCGGGCAGGATCGACCGCGGGGACCGTGCAGTTGACCGGAATCCGGTCGCGGACGGCTGCCGGCCAGATGTCGTACGCCGCCTCGCGGGCCGCGCGAAGCCACGGCACGCAGGTCGCCGGATCGTAGTCCCAGAACGGGCTGAACTCCGCCCAACCGCTCGGGCCTCGGACGAGGATGCCCTCGCGTACGGAGATTCCGCGGAACTTCGCGCGCATCACCACCGCGAAGACGTGGATGGCACCGTCTCCACGGATGATCATGAAACGCACCCTCCGTATCGGTAGCGGCGGACGTCTCCGCGAAACCTGTGACAGAGTGTCACGGCAGTGGGCTCGTAGCCTAGTCCCGTGCCTTCCAAGATCGGATTCCGGCTGGTCGACGTCGACGCATCGGACGAGACGTCCGGACGTAGCTCCGTGGCCCACCTGCAGGGCGTGCTCGCGGCGGCGTTGGACGGTTCCGGTCCGGCCGTGACGCCGGTGGAGGTCGGTGCGGGCGCCGAGCAGATCCGTTCGATGCTTCGTACGGACGAACCCCTCGAACGCGACGACATCGCCGTCGTGCTGCCCACGTCGGGCTCGACCGGGGAACCGAAGGGCGCGCTGCTGCCGGCCTCCGCGTTGCTGCACTCGGCGCGGGCGACGCTGGACCGACTGGGTGGTCCGGGTGTGTGGACGCTCGCGCTGCCGGTCAGCCGGATCGCCGGACTCCAGGTCCTAGTCCGGTCGCTGGTCGCGGGGACCACGCCGGTGCCGGTGGTGGGGCGGTTCACGCCGGAGGCCTTCCGTGTCGCGACAGCCGCCGCGACAGCCACGGCAGTGGGTTCGGGGCGGCGGTATACCGCGTTGGTGCCGACCCAGTTGGTACGCCTGCTCGACGCGGGCCCCGCGACGGTCGACGCGCTCCAGAGCTACGACGCGATCCTGGTCGGGGGCGCGGCCAGCGCACCGGCGCTGCTCGACCGGGCGCGGGCAGCCCGCGTACGCGTGGTGACGACGTACGGGATGACCGAGACCTGCGGCGGCTGCGTCTACGACGGGCGACCGCTCGACGGCGTGACGGTCGACGCC
Organism: Actinopolymorphaceae bacterium; assembly: GCA_050700915.1. Lineage (GTDB taxonomy): Bacteria > Actinomycetota > Actinomycetes > Propionibacteriales > Actinopolymorphaceae > Thermasporomyces. The sequence goes on from JBOHED010000282.1 coordinate 2,117, forward strand.
TCCGTCGATGTCTCGGCGGGTGTCTCAGTCGATGTCTCGGTTGGCGTCTCGGCCGGCGGCGGGGGTCGGGTGCGAATCGGCGGACCAGTGGTGTTCGCGGGCTACCGGCTGCGTCCCGACCTCACCGCCGCGGCGCTCGCCGACGGGTGGCACGTGACCGAGGACCTCGGCCGGTGGAGCGGCGACGGTCGGCTGGAGATCCTCGGGCGGCTGGACGACGTGGTGGTCTCGGGCGGTGTCAACGTGCCGCTGCTCGCGGTCGAGCGGGCCGTCGCGTCCGTACCCGGCATCGCCGAAGTGGCCGTGGTCGGGCGGCCGGATGCCGAGTGGGGTACGCGGGTGGTGGCGTACGTCGTCCTACGTCCCGGCGCGGCGGCCCCGGCGCTCGCCGACGTTCGCGCCCGCGTCGCCGCAACGCATCCCCGTGCGTACGCCCCACGCGAGGTCATCGTCGTCGACGCCCTCCCGCTGCTCCCGTCCGGCAAGCTCGACCGCGCCGCCCTTCTCTCCCCCGTGCATGATCGTGAATCTCCCCCCGTGCATGATCGTGAAGGGTTCTCGGCCCATAGCCCGCCGCTTTCTTCATGATCATGGGACTCTGCCTGCGCCACGGCCTCAGCCTTGCGTGGTGGTCACTCTCCGATGAGGCCGTCCACCGACTCGCGGATGAGGTCGGCATGGCCGTTGTGCCGTGCGTACTCCTCGATCATGTGCACCACGATCCACCGCACGCTGGGCATGCGACCGTCCGGCCAGCCGCGTCGTGCCGGCTGGTCCAGGCCGCCGTCCGCCAGGGTGTCGGAGAGCAGACCGCGGGAGCGGGACACCGCGTCCTGCCACAGGGCGCGCAGCGGCCGCCTGCAGACCGGCCGCGTCCAGGCCAGCGCACTTCCACGCGAATGTGGCTCGCTGATAGTCCAGGAACCCTACGAGAGTCTCGAGCTCACCAGAGGCTGGAGGAGGCTCCGGCCGGCCCTGCTCGTCCAAGGTGCTCACTCCACTCACCAAACGTGTGTTGGAATCTGCCCGGGGCTGCCCTGGCTGAGGTGAGCACTGCTAGAAATCGATGCGCATGACCCTGCGCCTGAGGCTTGGCCTGCTCACTTCGACCAGGCCGGCGGCGGCGAAGAGGCTGGGAGTGCCGAAGTGCCCGACCTCGCGGGTGTGGGGATAGCCCTCCAGGGCGCGGGCACCGCGTTGTCGGGCGAAGTCGACGGCGGCCCGGGCCAGTGCCCGGCTGATGCCGCGGCGCCGAAAACCGGCCCGGGTAACGATGCAGGTCACCGCCCACACACTGGCGTCGGTCTTGTCCTCGGCCCGTCCGACCCATGGGGTGGGACATTGGCTCAGCAGGCGCGGGTTTGCGGATCGCGGGTCGACCGCGCACCAGCCGACCGGCTCGCCGTCGAGGTAGGCGACCAGGCCTGTCGTCGTGGTCGACTCCGGCTGGCCGCAGGCGGTCTGTTCACGGAGTCGGGAGGCGAGTCCGTCGGCACCAACCGTGCCCCAACCCTCCTTGGGCCGCATCTTGTACCGCTGGCACCAGTCTCTGGCCGGATTACCGCGGGTGCCGAAGATGGCTTGCAAGTCTTCCCAGGTCGCCTCGTTCGCGGGGACGATCCGGAGCTGATCGTCAGTGACCTGCGGTCTCCTGCGCGCCTGAGTGGCGCCTGATCGGCTGCGCCCGACCCGTTGATCGTCTCCGCTACCTGGTTGGCGTCGACCGGCTGCCTGAGGTGCCTTGCGATTGGCTCGAGCAGGACGCGCCCGAGCGGGATCCTGCCTCTTGTCTAGCGCTGGGACGGCCACGGTGAGGTGGATCGTGACGGTGTCCCCGTCGGCCAGCCCTTTGGGTTTGCGTACCGAGTCCCTTATCGGGAAGACGTAACGCCCGTCCTTGGACCACAGCGATGTCGGCCACTCCGTGTCACCGAGCCGCGCCTGGACCCGGATCATTCCCCGGTAGTAGCTGATGGCTGAAGACACCGCCTTCAGGGCGAGGCTGGGCTCCTCAGGGACGGTGACGAAGTAGTAC
>JBOHED010000283.1:0-2583 GCA_050700915.1 Actinopolymorphaceae bacterium
GCGGACGTACGACGGGTCCTGACCGCGATCGACACTCCAGATGTCTCGATGCACGACGTCCTCGGCGCGACGGTGCACGCCCTCACACCACCCCGACCAGCCGCCGACTCCGACGAGGGTTACCGGACGGCGGCGGTCATGGTCGACGAGCTGATCGCACGGCGCGGCTGGCGGCTGGGCGACGCGAGCCCCACCCGCGCCGTCGCGGCCGAGGTGCTCGCCCGCCTGGACAGCATGGGTCAGTACGAAATCATCCGGGCGCTCGACTCCTATGCGGCGGCAGTCGAGACGATCGCCAAGGCCGACCTCGCGGTGGTGGCGGCCGTCGAGGGTCGCGACGCGAGCGCAGAGACCGCACTCGTGGGCACCGTGCTCGGCGACGTCCTCATCGCCGCGATGCGCCGGCTCGCACAGGAGCACTTCTCCGCCCAGCAGTTCCCATCGTCGACCGGATAGCGAGTCCCGGTCGACTCAGTCCACCACTCTCGAGGGAAACCCATGACCACCACGCCTCACACCCCCGCTCCTCAGACCACTGCGACTCAGACCACTGTGACTCAGACCACTGGGCAACAGCTACCCGGCACCAGGTCCTACCTCTCTCAGGCGTTCCGTTGGCACCGCCCGTTGATGGTGGTGGCCGCCGCCATGGCCGCACTCGTCGTCGTCGGTGCGGTCGGCATGGTCGTTGACGGGCGGGTCCTCACCGGCCTCCCCATCTGGGCCAAGCCGACGAAGTTCGCCCTGTCCATCCTTCTCTACTCCGTGACCTGGGCCTGGCTCATCGCCCAGCTCGGGCGCGTCCGCCGGACGGCCTGGTGGATGGGCACCGTGTCTGCGGTGTTCCTCGGTGTCGAGATGGTGATCATCGTCGGCCAGGTGCTGCGCGGGACCACGAGCCACTTCAACCAGGCCACAGAGTTCGACGCCATGCTCTGGAGCGCCATGGGTGGCTCGATCGCGCTGGTGTGGGTCGCCACGCTCGTCGTCTGCGTGATCCTGTTCTTCAACCCCGGCCCGGACCGGGCACGGAACCTCGCCATTCGCGCGGGTGGCCTCCTCGCCGTCGTGGGGATGGCACTCGGCTTCCTGATGGTGATGCCGACGTCCGACCAGATCGCGGAGGGCGAGACGATCTCCGGCGCCCACACGGTCGGGCTCGCAGACGGCGGACCAGGGCTCTTCCTGCTCGGATGGAGCACGGTCGGTGGCGACCTGCGGATCCCGCATTTCGTCGGGATGCACGCCCTGCAGCTGATCCCGCTGGCAGCGATCGCCCTGGAGATCCTCGCGCGGCGGTGGTCGCCACTGCGTCGTCAGGGTGTCGCCGTCCGGCTGGTCGCGCTGGCGGTCGGAGGATACGTCGCACTGCTCGCCCTGCTGACCTGGCAGGCGCTGCGCGGGCAGTCGATCGTGCACCCCGACGCGCTGACCGGCTTCGCGTTCGCCGGCATCGTCGTCGCCATCGGCGCAGGCGTCACACTCATCCTCCGGCCGCCCGCGCGGCGGTCCGGCCGCCGTAACGCGCGTTCGGCGGCTCCAGAATCGCCCGCTGCCGCTCGGTGAGGTCCGGGTAGTCGTCGGCGTCGTAGTAGCTCGCCGACCACGAGACCGCCGCCGGGCTGTACTTGAAGAACGCCGTACGCCGCTCGTCCGCCCCGTGCCACGGCAGCGTCCCGTGTACGAGCGCCTCGGTGAAGATGACCGCCGTCCCGGCCGGACCGGTGATCCGGCGTACGCACGCAGGAGGATCGGACAGCTGCTTCCAACCTGCCGGGAACGGGAAGGAACTCTTGTGACTTCCCGGTACGCACCCGAACCCGCCGTCGTCCGGCCCGACATCCTTGAGGTTGAATCCGATCGCGACCAGGCCACTGCGGATCTCGCCGGCCGTCACCGTGTAGTACTCCGACGCGCGAAACGGCACCGCACCACCGTGCAACGTCGTGCCGATCGGCCCGTCACCGGAGCGGATGACGTCGGCGTAGGTGTGGTCGAGGCGGAAGTCCGGTCCGAGGACGTCGGTGAGTACGCCCGTCACCGACGGCAGGTCGATCAGCTCACGGAATGCGCTGTCGCGTTCCAGCAGCCGCCCGAACCGGTGCCGGGTCATGTCCGGCTCGGTCTCCCGCTCGATCGCCTCGTCCATCGCGGCGTTGAGGCGGGCGAGCAACGCGGCGGGGATGGCGGCGGGGATCGTCAGGTAGCCCTGCAGGTCGAACAGGAAGCGGTCGTCGTCGTTCACGTCGTGCCTTCCGTCTGGCGGTGAATCGGGCGTACGCACTCCGACGATTCTGTCCACAGTCGCGAAACCGTCGTCAACCGCAATTGCCCGGATTCGCCCGACCAGATGCGCCCAGCCAGCTGCTCCCGCGCGGGTGGCTACGCCGTCCGGCGTAGCCGGGACACCGCCCGGCTGCGGCCGCCGATGTCGGCGGGTGCGCCTCCCGGCCTAACGTCGATGCCGTCGTACGAAGGATTCGGCACCCCCCTGCTCCGGGCGAGCCTTTACCTACTCGCCGTACGAACGAACGAACGGAGCAAGGGACATGTCACAGGAACTCCTCGCCGCACGCATCCACA
>JBOHED010000284.1:0-3132 GCA_050700915.1 Actinopolymorphaceae bacterium
TCCAGCAGCGTGACCCGGACGGTGGGGAAGAGGTCGAAGACGCCTTCCGCGACCAGGCTGGTCAGCTGGGCGGCGAAGACGTGCGCCATCCCGACGTACTCCTCGATGACGTACGACGGCCAACCGACCGGCGTGGTCGGGTTGCCCGGGGCGCCGCCGAAGTAGATCCCCGCTACCAGGTCGTGGCGTACGACCGCCTCCCACAGCGGGTGGAAGAGCCTGTTTCCGTACGGATGATGTGCCCTGGCGGGAAGCGCGACCTGGACGAATCCGGGATGGTCCGCCACCCGGTCGATCTCGGCGGCCGCGAGGTGCGGCAGCTGGGACGGTACGACGATCGACGCGCGCAGCCGGTCGTCCTTGTTCAGCCACTCGGCGATCTGCCAGTCGTTGGCCGCCTTCGCAAGGGCGACTGCCTGGTCGGGATTGTGGAGACCGTTCACCGCGTAGGTGCACAGGAGGACGGCGGTTTCGACGCTCGGGCCGACGACCTGCCGCTGGGTCATGGCGAGGTCGGGCGGGCCGTCCCCGACGCGACATCCAGGGCGCACCGCGAGGTCGGAGTTCGGCGGGTAGGGAGCGTCGTAGCCGAGCGGGCCACGGAAGACGGTGTTGCCGATCTGCTCGACCCAGTAGTCGGAGAGGTACGGCAGCAGGGCATCGAGGCTGGGGACCTCGTTGTGCACGTTGGAGTCGATGGTCGTCAACGCGGGTTCCTTGTCGTCCAAGACCGTGCAGCATTCATCAGACGTTTCCGTTGCAGGCTACCTCCGGGGATGCCGTCGGCGGGCCGTACGTGCTGACCAGTGTGGCCATCGGGCGCCCTAGGATCGGTTGATGACCGCACCTTCACCGCTGGCCCGGATCGAGGCCGATCTCGCGTACGCCGCCCAGATCCGCCGCCAGCACACGGACCTGACCCAGCGGATCACGACCGAACGGTCCCATCTCCAGCTTCTCGACGAGCGGGTCAGGACACTTCGCGATCGGCTCGCGGACGAGGCAAAGGACGTCGACGTGTTGGAGTCGTTCTCTCCCACCCGGATCTGGGCGACCCTTCGCGGGTCACACACCGACGACCTCGCCCGCGAACGCGCGGAGCACGAGGCCGCCCGCTACGCCCTCGCGGAGGCCGAGGCGCGAGGTGCTGCCGTACGCCGGAACGTGGAGTCGTTGCAGGCCCAGCTCGACCGGCTCGGCGACGTCGACGACCTCCACCGCACAGCCCTTGCCGCCAAGGAGGAGTGGGCGCTCGGCCACGATCCTGCCGTCACGGCGGCACTGGAGGACATCGCCCGGCAACGCGGCACGCTCGAGGCCGCGCGCACGGAGACCACGGAGGCCTACGCAGCCGGGGAGGCCGCTCTCGCCCTCGTCGAGCAAGCGGTCCAGCTCCTCGGCAAGGCGGAGTCGTGGTCCACCTTCGACACCTTCCTCGGCGGTGGACTGCTGACGGATGCGATGAAATACCAGAGGATGGACGAGGCGGCCGACCTCCTCCACCGCGCCGATGTGGCGCTGGGACAGTTCTCGCGCGAACTCGCCGACGTGGGCATCGGCGCGGTCGGTGGCGTTCAGGTCGACGGCATGACGCGCACCTTCGACGTCTTCTTCGACAACATCTTCAGCGACCTGGCGGTCCGGTCGCGGATCCAGGACGCGCGCCGGCAGGCCGAGACGGCGAGGGACGCCGTGCGCCAGGCGCTGTCCCAGCTGGAGAAGACCTCGCGGGACATCGCCGACCAGCTCGCCGACCTCGGCACCCGCCGGGCCCGCCTTCTCACGAGCTGACCGCTAGCCGGCATCAGGCGGGCCCACTCACTCCAACATCCCGAAGAGACTTCCTCTCACCGGCCCACGTTCAGTTCTTCCTCGCTAGGGCCGCGAGTGCTTCACGGATCTCGCGGCGGTGGCGCTCGTCGCAGGAAGCCCACCGAACTTCGTCCTCGTCGAGCGCCTCGAGGAAGGCGAAGCGGGTGCGCACTCGCGCCTCCCATCTGCCGAAGTCAACCGGGCGTGTGAGGACTCCGATCGAGTCCGGCTGGTAGTCCTTCTCGCGACGCTCGCGCAAGACCTCGACAGCTGTGAGGGGACCGCTTCCGCGTCCGTCGTCGACGACATCAGACCAGACCTTCAGCACCCAGAGTCGTCGGACGACCTTCTCGTTGATCGGCCGGCCAGCGAATTGGTTGAGATCGTAGAGGTCGCGGCCGAGGGCTACCCGGCGATAGCGCGCCAGCTTTTCGGCACAGGCCTCCGGCTCCGCGACCACGGGCAAGGTCGGAAGGCTCAACCCGTAGCTCTTGTGGATCGGCAGTCCCACGAATCCGAGAGGCTCAGGCGGCAACGCAAGTGGACGCCGGGCGAACTCGACACTCGCCGCGATGTTCGGCTCACCCAGGTCAGGGTGACGAACACGTAGTCGCCAATGGCGGCCGTCCCCTCGTGTCGCTTCGAGCCGGTACTCGAATCCGGCGACACGGGCGCCATCGACCACGTCACATACCGCGAGCACGGTGTCGTCGTCTGGCGCCGCGAAGTCCACGTCGGTGGAGACGACCGTCGTTGCCAAGCCGGCACTTGCGGAGACTAGTCCCACCCTTGAAGACGAGTTGCCCATCGGCGAAAACTCCCGTTTCGGCCAACAGATACAGCAGGTGGTCCTGGGCGACATCGAGTAGGGCGGCGTCGTAGGCGTCGGTGCGCCCGAGTGCATGTCGCGTGACGAGCGCGCGCGTGAGTCCAGCCACGGTTAGGCCTTGCCGCCCGTGCGTTGAAGGGGCGCGATCAGGCGGTCGACGACGTGGTACCGCGAGATCCAGAGTCGTGGCGCTCCATCGCCGCGCCAGGTGACATCGGGATGTTCGAAGCTGACCTTGGGCATTGGCCCGCGTGGTCGGTGGTTGAGCAACTCCATACCGCGCGCCGGTTGTCCACCGGCGTGGATCAGGTAGGCCGCCCTTTGCCATGTCGACGCCGACTGACCGGTCAGGAGATCGGCGAGCCGACTGTCATCGCAGTCGGCGATGGCTTGTGGGAGATGCGCGACGAAGTCTGCCCATGGCGTGAAGGAGGCAGGTCGCCCGGCAAGTTGGACGACGAGTGCCTCCGGCCCAAAGGCCGGCAGGCCAC
>JBOHED010000285.1:0-2057 GCA_050700915.1 Actinopolymorphaceae bacterium
CACCACCGCGGCCCGGGTCTCCCGGGAGGCCGATCCCTTGTCGGACAGCACCCCGGACGCCGTGCCGATGGAGACCCCTGCCCGCGCGGCCACCTGCCGCAGGGTCGGCCGCCGCTCCGACGACATCAGCTCGCACCCACTCCCTGTGACGGCCGGGCTCCAGGCCTGGCCACTCCGTGTGACGTGCCGGCATGCTACCCAGGCAGCCGTCGCCCGCCGCTCCGCCGGCCAGCAGGTCAGTCGACCACGGGCGTCTCGCCGAAGTCGTAGAGGTCGCCGAGCGAGTGGGTCAGGTCGACGACCGGCCTGGCTTCGGTGATGTCACCTCGCCGATACGCCAGGGCGTACGCAGGAAACTGCCCGGCGATGCTCGGCGCCATCGTGGTGAACTTGCCGGGGCTCCCCCGCCAACCGATCCGATCCAGAGCGAAGAACTCGATCCCACCCATGCCCTGCAGGGATCCGTACGCCGCCCAGAGCGCCACGGACTCGGCCTTGAATCGGTTCGGGTTCGGCCACCCCGTCTCGGACACGGTCTGCGGAAAGCCCTCGATCCGGTGGAACTTCACCACTGCCGCGTCCGGTTCGGTCAGCATCGACCGGTCGTCGAAGGTCTGCCCGACGTCGATCATGTAGCTCGACCCGAACCCCTCGTGCCGACCGCCGAAGTACGCGTCGTGCCGGTCGACCACGTCGGTCGCCGTGTAGGTGTAGCGCTCCAGAGCGTCCATCGTCGACGGCTGTGCGGTGATCCAGTTGCTCGCCGTGATGAGACTGCGGACGCCGAGGTCCTTGCGCCAGTACCGCACGGTGTCGGTGTAGAACCCACGCTGCTGCGCGACGATGAACTCCCGCTGGTCCCGCATCCGCCGCTTCATCGGTCCGTCGGCCGGGTGGGCGTCGGAGGTCATCATCCACGCCTCCTGCACCACCATCCGACCGTCGTCGGGGGCGTCCCCGTCGACTTCGCTGCCGTCACCCCATGCGGCGGGCGCGGCCGCAGCCGAGCCGTAGCGGTCGGCGAGCCACGACCCCAACGCCGCGTCCAGAACCGCCAGGTGGTCCGCCGGGATGTTGTCCCGGGTGAAGGTCCAGAAGAAGAAGCTGTCCTCGTTCTGGATCTCGACGATCGCGACGGTCGGGTCGGCGCCGAGCGGCCTCCCGGTGTAGGGATTGCGGGTCGTGAGCAGGGTGCGTGCCCAGGCCCGGTGCACCTCCTGGAAGGCCGGGTCGAACATCAACAGGGCGAAGGGGTTCTTGTTCTCGATCGAGTCGTACGCAGGGAAACCGACGCCGGACCCCATCTGCAACCACAGTGGGAAGTAGAAGCTGAGGTGGACGTAGATGCCCGCCCGCTTCATCGCCGCCGCGAAGTAGTGCACCCGGTCGAGGTAGGCCATGTCGACGGTGGCCAGGTCGCCCGACCCCTCGTCGAAGATCGGGCCGTGGATCCTTACCAGGTTGACGCCCCGCTTGGCGAGGAACTGGGCGAGGTAGTCGACCGAGCCTGCGTCCTGTTGGACGATCTCCGGTCCGACGTTGACGGCCCAGAATCGCACCGACCTGCCGCTGCCCAACGCGAAACGCCCGCCGCCGCTGGTCACGAAGCCGTGTTCGCCGGCGGTGCGTTCGTTCAGGTGGCGTAGGTCGATCGGGGACGCGCCGAACGCGTCGGCTCCCGGCTCGAACGCCGCGAACCCCGGGTTGGCGACGTCGGCGTACTCCCCCGGCTTGTACTTCCCCCGCGGGACGAAGAGCCCAGGTGTCAGCAGGAACGCGTCGAAGCACGACGTCAACGCCTCGCCTGGCCCGGCAATCAGGCGCAGCTCGAACGATCTGTCGCCCGCGGCGAGCCGGACCTTCCCGGCGTGCACCCAGTCCGCACCCAGGAACCGCCGGAGGTAGGTGGAGTCGGCGAGCCCGAACGAGTCGGCCACGACCCTCCACTCGTCGTCGTCGAAGCGCCAGCGGAACGGCCCGTGGTGCCAGAACTTCCGTACCCACAGGTGATACTCACCATCGTCCGGCACGTCGACGTCATAGCGGGCGTACGCCTC
>JBOHED010000286.1:0-2875 GCA_050700915.1 Actinopolymorphaceae bacterium
GCCGTCGAGAACGCTCGCGAGATCGAGTGCGGCGTCCTGGACCGCCTCGGCGGTGGCCGGCCCGAGGCGAGCGTCGTGGCCGAGATCCGGTGCGACACGGAGTACGAGTTCTACGACTTCGAGGCGAAGTACCTCGACGACGAGGAGCACGTCAACCTCGAGGTACCCGCCGACCTCGACGACGCGGTTGCCCTCCAGGTCCGCAAGCTCGCCGTCAAGGCGTTCGAGGCGGTGTCGGCCGAAGGGCTCGCCCGGGTCGACTTCTTCCTGCGCCACGACGGCACCGTGATTCTCAACGAGATCAACACGATGCCCGGGTTCACTCCGTACTCCATGTTCCCGCGGATGTGGGCAGCCACCGGGCTCGACTATCCCGCGCTCGTCGACCGGTTGATCCAGCTCGCGCTCCAGCGTCCGACCGGCCTGCGTTAGCCGGCGCTGCCTCGTTGTCCGCTACTGGCAAGGCTGCTCCGCGCGCACGTGGTCTCGTACGCTCGCGGCGAGATCGACCAGCGGATCGGCCGGTGGGTCGTAGGCCTGGGGCACCGTGACCTCGACGTAGGTCGTGCGCCCGACCGTGGTGAAGATCGTCCCGCGGGTCGCCTCCTCGGCGAACCATCCGACGCTGTTGATCTCAGCGCACGCAGAGGTCGCTGTCAGTGCCTCGGGACGGTCGACGCCGCAGCGCAGCGTGATCGGCGGGTCGCCCCACGCCGCGGCCAGAGCGTCCGGCGGGTCCACGCGGCGGGAGTCACCGCCGCCGACACTGGTCGGGAGGTTGTCGATGAGCGCTCTGCAGGCGGCCTTCGCCGCGCCGGCCGGCCGCGGCGGGTCGACGGTGACCGGACCCTGACCGCAGGCGGAGAGTACGCACGCCAGCGCCGCGCCTACCAGCGGCCCGGACGTACGAAAGCGACGGATGGCCGACCCGCCAGACGCCCTAGATGTGGACGACCGGACAGGTGAGGGTCCGGGTGATCCCGGTGACGCCCTGGACCTTGGCGACGACGAGCCGCCCCAACTCGTCGACGTTGGTGGCCTCGGCTCGGACGATCACGTCATAGGGCCCGGTGACGTCTTCGGCGAGGGTGACTCCTTTGATGCGGGCAATCTGCTCGGCAACCTCGGCCGCCTTGCCGACTTCGGTCTGGATCAGGATGTAGGCCTGGACCACCACTGGACGTCCTCCCGGGCTCGTGGGCGCAGTAGTCGGCGCCGGTGTATCCATGGCGTGATCGTCCGGGCCGAGCCCACCACGCGGTAGCGTCGTCGCGCAGCCCCGGGGATCACGTCGTGGTCACGGTATCGCGGGTGGAGCCACGACGCGCGGCTCGGCCCGGGGTGGGCGCGCGGCCACGACGGCCAGTCGACAGCGAGGCCAGTCGACACCGGTGACAGGCGACACCGGTGACAGGCGACAGCGAGGACAGGCGACAGCGAGGACAGGCGACAGCGAGGACAGGCGGGAGGGAGTGACGAGGTGGGCACGCCCGCAGGCCAACATGGCGAAACTCTCGGCGAACTCGGTGAGTTCGGTCTCATCGACATCCTGCGCACCAGGTTGCCGGCCGGCCCCGGCGTGGAGCTTGGCCCCGGTGACGACGCCGCGGTGGTGGCCGCGCCGGACGGTCGCGTGGTGGCGACGACCGACATGCTCGTCGAGGGCCGGCACTTCCGCCGCGACTGGTCCGATGCGTACGACGTGGGCAGGAAGGCGGCGGCGCAGAATTTCGCGGACATCGCGGCCATGGGCGCCACACCCACCGCCCTGCTGGTCAGTTTCGGCGCGCCAGCGGACCTGCCGGCACAGTGGGCGATCGACTTCACCGACGGTCTGCGCGACGAGTGCGCGGAGGTCGGTACGTCGGTCGCGGGTGGCGACGTCGTGTCGTCCCCGGTCGTCGTCCTCGGGATCACCGCCCTCGGTTCGCTCGGAGGGCGCGAGCCGCTCACCCGGTCGGGAGCCCGACCCGGCGACCGGGTGGCGGTGTGTGGCCGGCTCGGCTGGTCCGCCGCTGGACTCGCCGTCCTGGGGCGTGGGTTCCGGTCGCCGAGGGTGGTGGTGGAGGCGCATCGTCGACCGGCGCCGCCGTACGACGCGGGACCACAGGCGGCCGACCTGGGCGCGACCGCTCTGGTCGACGTGAGCGACGGGCTCCTCGCCGACCTCGAACACGTCGCCCGCGCGAGCGGGGTGCGGATCGACCTCGACTCGGCGTCGCTGGATATCGCCGAGCCCTTGCAGGCGGTGGCGGCGGCGATCGGTGTCGAGGCGTTGTCGTTCGTCCTGACCGGCGGGGAGGATCACGCGCTCGCCGGGACGTTCGGTCCGGACGTGGCGCTTCCACCGCGCTGGACCGTGATCGGACGGGTGGGCGCGGCGAGCGATGCCGACCTCGCCGCGGAGCCCGCGATGGGCGCTGCGCCGACCGGTCCACTCGTCACCGTCGACGGTGTGGCGTACGAAGGGCCGGCCGGCCACGAACACTTCCGCTGAACGAACGTCCGGCACTCCACAAGCGGCCTTCCACGAGCGGCCCTCCCACAACGGAAACCGGCCGGCCATCCCGGACGGAATGGCCGGCCGTCGTGAGACCGGGGTGGGAGTGGCGCTTTGCGTCAGCGGCTGACCTTGCCCGCCTTGAGGCACGAGGCGCAGACGTTGAGACGCTTCGGCGTGCCGTCGACATTCGCGTGCACCCGCTGGATGTTGGGGTTGAACCGCCGGGCGGTGCGGGCCTTCACCTTCCGCTTCAGCGCGCGGGTACCCGTGCGGGCCACACTGTTGCCGAACCTGGGACCCTTGCCACAAACGTCGCAGACGGCAGCCACGGCAGACACTCCTGTGCAGATTCTGGATATGGACGGTCGCCCG
>JBOHED010000287.1:0-2812 GCA_050700915.1 Actinopolymorphaceae bacterium
CCCACCACCGACTCCGGACCCACACCACACCGAATCAGCAACCGAGCAAGCCGATTCGCCCGCGCCTCCACCTCCCCAAACGACAGCTCGACCCCACCGCCCGACACCGCCAACGCCGCCCCGTCCCGACAGACCTGTCGCTCGAACAACGCAGGAAGCGTCGCAGCCGCAGTGGAAATCCTGGTGTCGTTCCACCCCATCAGCACCCGCTCACGCTCGCCCGCCGACAGCAACCCCAACGCCGACACCGAACGCGACGGATCCGCCACCGCCGACTCCAACAACCGCACCAGCCAACCCGCGAATCGGTCGATCGTGTCGGCATGGAACAGGTCCGTGCGGTACTCGACGACGCCGTCGATGCCGTTCCCGTCCATGCGTTCGACGAGATTCACCGTGAGATCGAACTTCGACGTTCCCGCGTCCACGTCGACGACGCTTACCGAGATTCCTTCCAGGGCGGGGAGATCGTGAGCGTAGCCGTGCGAGAGCATCACCTGGAAGAGCGGATGACGGCTGGCCGAGCGCACCGGGTTCACCGCCTCGACCACCAGCTCGAACGGCACCTCCTGATGATCGAACGCCGCAAGGTCACCTTGACGCACCCGCCCCAGCAACTCCACGAACGACGGATCCCCCGACACGTCCGTCCGCACCACCACCGTATTGACGAAAAACCCCACCAGCTCATCCAGGCCGGGATCACCCCGACCCGCCACCGGCGTACCCAACGGGATATCCGTCCCCGCACCCACCTTCGTCAGCACGGCGGCGAGTCCTGCCTGGAGCACCATGAGAATGCTGACGCCGTGCTGACGCGCCAATGCCCGTAGTCCGTCGTACAGGTCGGGAGGCACGGACACGGTGACCGTGTCCCCGGCCAGCGACGCCACCGCAGGACACGGACGGTCGGTCGGCAGCTCCAGCTGCTCCGGAAGTCCCCGCAATGCCTTGCGCCAGAACGCCAGCTGGCGTGCCGCCAGCGACTCGGGATCGGCGGTGTCGCCGAGGCAGTCGTCGTACCAGAAGGCGAAGTCGGAGTAGCGGACGGGGAGTGGACTCCAGCGCGGCGCTTCTCCGCACCGTCGCCGATCGTACGCCGTGGCGAGATCGTCCAGCAGTCGCTCCATCGACCATTCGTCGACGGCGATGTGGTGGAAGAGCAGGAGGAGCACCCACGCGTCGTCGCCGAGAACGAATCCTGCCGCACGTACGGGAAACTCCGACGACAGGTCGAACGAGTACGCCGCAGCCGTGGACAACTCGGACGGGAGCCGGGCCTCGTCGGTCTCCACCCAGTCGAGGTCGATGGTGTCCTCGTCGAGACCCAACACCCGTGGCGTCGGGTTTCCGCCGATGTCGCTGAACACCGTACGCAGGCTCTCGTGCCGGTCCACCACATCACGAACGGCATCCGCCAGGGCGTCACGATCGAGGTCACCGTGGAGCCGCACGGCGAGCGGCACGTTGTAGAGCGGGCTCGGGCCCTCCGCCGCGAACTGGTACAGCAACCGTGCCTGCGCGGCCGAGACCGGGGTCGGTTCTGCACGGTCGCGCCGGCGCAGGGCCGGTCGTTCGGACTGCCGGCCCTCGAGATGGGAGGCCAGACCCGCGATGGTCGGCGAGTCGAAGAGCACGCGAAGCGTGAGGTCCGCACCGAACGCCTGTCGGATCCGGTTGATCAGCCGGATCGCCAGCAGGGAGTGGCCGCCGAGGTCGAAGAAGTTGTCGTCGATGCCTGGGGTGGTGGGGGTGCCGAGGATGTCGGCGAAGATGCCGGCGAGGAGTTCTTCGCGGGCGTTCCGGGGGCTTCGCCCGTCGCGCGCGGCCGGCAGCTCGGGCGCCGGAAGCGCGGCCCGGTCGAGTTTCCCGTTGGGGAGCAGGGGTAACGCGTCGAGGACGACGTAGGCAGTCGGCACCATGTGGTCCGGCAACTCGGCGGCCAGGTCGGCGCGCAGCCTGGCGGTGTCTGGAACGTCCTCGTCGGAAAGCACGAGGTAGGCGACCAGCCGCCGGTCGGCCATCACACCGCCGTCGGCGGACGTCTCGTGCGCGACGACAGCGGCTCGGGTAATGCCGGGATGGCGCAGTATCGCCACCTCGATCTCCCCCGGCTCGATCCGGAACCCGCGGATCTTCACCTGCTCGTCGACGCGGCCGAGAAAGTCGAGGTTCCCGTCGGACCGCCACCGCACCAGGTCCCCCGTCCGGTACATCCGCTCACCCACGTTGTCGCCGAACGGGCAGGCGACGAACCGTTCCGCCGTCAACCCCGGCCTGCCCAGGTAGCCCCTGGCCAACCCGTCCCCCGCGAGATACAACTCACCAGCGACCCCCACGGGCACCGGCCGTAACGCCACGTCCAGTACGTACGCGCGCGTATTGGCATCGGGTACACCGATCGGAAGCCGGTGCCCGTCCCAGGAGGGATCACACCGCCAGAAGGTCGAGTTCACCGTCACCTCGGTCGGGCCGTACGCATTCACCATCACCCGCCCCGCCGCCCACCGCGCGGCCAACCCCATCGGCATCTCCTCGGTCCCCACCACGAGAGACGCCGACTCAGGGAAGGCCACGTCCGCCGGGATCGTCGCCAACACACTGGGTGGAACGACGAGGTGCGTCAACCGCTCCGTGACAGCAAACTCCGCGAGCGCCTCACCGCCGCGTGCGTGGTCAGGCGCGACCACCAAAGCCCCTCCGGACAACACCGACACACTCAACTCGGCGAACGTCACGTCAAAACCAGGCGAAGCGAACTGCAACACCCGATCCCCAGGACCTGACGGAACCACCCGGTTGAACGTCGCCA
>JBOHED010000288.1:0-3658 GCA_050700915.1 Actinopolymorphaceae bacterium
TCGACTTCATCAAGGACGACGAGCTGACGGGGAACCCGCCACACGCGCCGTTCGAGGCACGGGTGGCCGCCGTGACCGAGGAGTTGGACCGGATAGCTCAGCGGACCGGGCGCAAGCCGATGTACGCATTCAACATCACCGACGACATCGACCGCCTGATCGCCAACCACGACCTCGTAGCCGAGTCCGGCGGGACCGCCGTGATGGTCTGCGTGAACCTCGTCGGCCTGGCCGGCCTCGCCCACCTGCGGCGACACTGCACGCTCCCGATTCACGGGCATCGGGCGATGGTCGGCGTCTACACTCGTGACCCGCAGCTGGGCATCGACTTCGTTGCGTTCCAGAAGCTCGCCCGGCTCGCCGGGGTCGACCATCTGCACACCAACGGCATCGGCAACAAGTTCTACGAAAGCGACGAGGACGTGATGACATCGATCCGGGCGGTGCAGGAGCCGCTGTGGGGCGGATACCCCACGCTTCCGGTGCTGTCGTCCGGACAGGTGCCGGGTCTGGCGCCGCGGACCTTCACGCTGCTGCGCACCACCGACCTGCTCGTCCTCGCCGGCGGTGGCATCCACGGCCACCCGGACGGACCGACAGCCGGTGTCGAGGCGATGCGGGAGGCGTGGACCTGCGCCACCGGTGGCGTGGACCTGGCCGACCGGGCCGCGCAGAACCCACCGCTGCGGCGGGCGCTCGAGGCGTTCGGACCCGGGTCCCGTGACTGAACGGCTGGTCGCGGCGTTCTACGGCGATGACTTCACCGGCGCCAGTGACGCGCTCGGGCAGTTCCACCGGTGGGGACTCCGTACGATCCTGTTGTTCGACGTTCCCGGTGGATCGACCGTGCGGGACCTCGGGGACGACTACGACGTCATCGGAGTGGCCGGAGTGGCCCGGTCCCTGCCGCCGGCGTTGATGGAGGCCGAGGTCGCGCCCGCCCTGGAGGCCTTCCGGTCGGCGGGTGTGCGCGTCGTGCAGTACAAGATGTGTTCCACCGCCGACTCCTCACCGCGGCTCGGCAGCCTGGGGCGCGCCGTCGAGATCGGTCGCAGCGTCTTCGGCGAGCGGCCCGTTCCGCTCCTGGTCGCCCAACCCGAACTGGGTCGGTACACCGCGTTCGGCCACCACTTCGCCGTCGAGCAGGGCGTGGTCCACCGGCTCGACCGGCAGCCCACGATGTCGCATCATCCGGCGACGCCGATGACCGAGTCCGACCTGCGCATCCACCTACGCCAGCAGACGGCACTGCCGGTGGCGGGTCTCGACATGACCGTGTACGAACTGCCCGCCGACAAGGCCCGGGAGCGGTACCACGGGTTGCTCGCCGAGCGGCCGGGGGTCGTCGCCTTCGACGCGGTCACCCAGCGTCAGCTGCCGCAGGCGGCGGACCTGATGGTGACCGGCTCGGCCGGCGACACGCTCTACGCACTGGGCTCCGGTGGCCTGAGTTATGGGCTGGGTGCCCAGCTGGCCGGCCGACCCGTGGGCGCGGGCGGCGTAGTGCGAACCGGCGCCGGTGGTTTGGGAGTCGGTGCGGCGGGGCTGACCGGTGCGGCGGCGACACTGGTCGTCTCTGGCAGCTGCTCGGGACAGACCGCCACGCAGATCTCGTACGCACTCGCACGCGGCTGGGAGGGAGTTCGGGTCGACGTCGACGCCGATCACGGGGCGGACACGAGCCGCGCGGCGCTCGGCCGGCTGCGCGACCGGGTTCTGGCGGCGTTGCGCCACGGCGGTCGGGTCATCGCCTACACGGCCGCGCCCACAGCGAGACCGAGGCGAGGTACCGGCAACGGAACGGCCGTCGACCAGATCGGATCGATCGGGACCACCCTGGGACACGTGGTCCGGGAGGCGGTCGCATGCGCGGGCGTTCGGCGAATCGTCGTCGCCGGTGGTGACACCTCCGGACGGGTCATGCGGGAGCTGGGCGCCCAGGGGGCCGAGGTGCAGTCGTTCCTCGGGCCCGGCGCCGTCCTCTGCCGGCTCCGCTCGCCCGATTCGGCGGTCCATGGCGTCACGGTTCTGCTGAAGGGCGGTCAGATCGGGCCGGCGGACCTCCTGGAGCGGGTACGTCTGGGCACGACGAGCCACGACCCGGTTGCCGGCTCACCCGGTCCGGTGACCGGCGGATCCGGCGCGCTGGCCGACGAACCTGGGCCGGCGGGCGCGAGTGAGACAGTGAGCGGGCGATGACCTCCGGAACCGAGCCAGGCGGAAGCCAGCGTCGAGACGCGATCCTGAAGCTGCTCACCGACTCCGAGCGGCTGGACGTGGCCGAGCTCAAGGACCAGTTCGGCGTCTCGGAGATGACGATCCGCCGCGACCTGGCCAAGCTGGCCGACGACGGTGTTCTTCGCCGCGTGCACGGAGGCGCGGTCCGTGCCGAACGGTCGCCGTTCGAGACCCGCACCGTGCAGCACGCCACGGAGAAACGACGGATCGCCAAGCGAGCCGCGGCCCTCGTCGGCAAGGGCGAGACGGTCGGCATCGACATCGGGACCACCGCGCACGCGGTGGCTCGGGCGCTGCGGGACCGGTCGCTCGTCGTGGTGACGAACTCGGTCAACGTGGCGGTCGAGTTCCGCGGAACGCCGAGCAAGGTGATGCTGCTCGGCGGCTTCCTGGGATCGGAACTGTGCACGGTCGGATCCTTCGCCACCGCGGCACTTCAGCGCCTGCATCTCAGCACGCTGATCCTCGGCTGCGGCGGGCTCACACCCGAACGCGGCCTCACCTACTTCGACATCGAGGAGACAGAGGTACGCCGGGCGATGATGAACATCGCCGACCGGGTCGTCGTCGTCATGGACCGCTCGAAGTTCGACCACACCGAGACGGTCGTCCTGGCGTCGCTGGCCGAGGTGGATGTCCTGGTCGTCGACGCCGAGCCGCCCGCGCCGATCCGCGAGGCCTGCCAGCGCCAGAACGTGCGGGTCCTTCTCGCCTGAGCGGCCGACTGGCCCTTCCACTGCGATGTGCGGTCGAACATCAGTCTTCGGGTCGACCAGGTTCGCCAGTTCGCCTGCACTCCAGTCGAGGACTCCTTGACACCAACGAGTGCCAGCCCTAGCCTCGGGGCCAGTTCTGTTCGTTCGAACATCGCTGTGCGGCACCTCCTTCCCCTGGTGAACCGAGGCAATCGATGAGCGGCAACGACCACCCCTTCAGCCCGCGAAACGGCAGGGCCCTCTCCCGGCGGCACTTCGTTCTCGGCGGTGCGACCGCCACCGGGCTGCTGGCCGCCACCTCCTGCGACCTGCTCTCGACGAATCCTGAGGGCGAGGACGAGCGCAACCGATCGGGTGCCGGAGACACCGGGGCACGTGAAGCTCCGATGCTGTCGGCGCAGGTCAAGGCCGGCAAGCTGCCCCCGCTCGCCAAACGCCTGCCGGAGAGTCCGCTGGTCCTCGAACCCGTCGGCGGCGTCACCGCCTACGGCGGCACCTGGCGCTCACTCCTCTTCGGCCAGAGCGGCACCGACCTCTACCGCCAGCTCGCCTACGACACCCTCGTCCGGTGGGACATCGGGTGGCGCACGGTGATCCCCACCGTGGCCGAGTCCTGGGACGTCAGCGCGGACGGCACTACGTATACCTTCCATCTGCGCAAGGGGATCAGCTGGTCCGACGGCCACCCCTTCACCGCCGACGAC
>JBOHED010000289.1:0-2896 GCA_050700915.1 Actinopolymorphaceae bacterium
GTCACCGGCCAGCGGTACTCGTCCTGGACGTGAACCTCCGCCGGTGACAGGCGTGGTTCCGGCTACCCGTCCGGGGCGTGGGCCGGGGACCCCGAGGGTCCTGTTACGTTCCTCGTCATGGCGAAGAGGAGGCCTCTGCCGTTCGACCCGGTGCAGGAGGCGGCCCGGCAGTGGGAGAGCCACTTCGGAGCCGACGCGGCTGTCGAGCCGATGCGGGCGGTCACCTCTCTGATGCGGGTCCAGCAGATCGTCCTCCGCCGGCTCGACGACGTGTTGAGACGCCACGACCTGACGTTCGCGCGGTACGAAGCCCTGGTCCTGTTGACGTTCACGCGGACCGGTGCGCTGCCGCTGGGGAAGATGGGGGAGCGGCTCCAGGTACACCCGACGTCGGTGACCTCGATCGTGCGGCGGCTCGAGCGCGACGGTCTGGTCCGGCGGACGCCGCATCCGGAGGACGGTCGTGGCGTTCTGGCCGAAGTGACCGACGAGGGTCGTGCGGTCGTGGCGGCCACCACCAAGGAGCTGGTGGACATGCGCTTCGGCCTCGACCCGCTCGAGGACGAGAGCCTCGCGGCGGTGCACGAGCTGCTGACCAGGGTCCGTCGCAACGCGGGCGATTTCCTGACTTGACCGGAATGTCCCGGCCGGCCTCGCTCCGGCAGCAGCGCCGTGCTGCTCGTTCTGACGTATGCGACCACACATTAGTTGGACGTCCTACTATCCTGGCCGTGGGTGTCTCACGAGGGCGCCCGGACAGCCGGGAGGGCCTCCATGAGCGCGCGGAGCGAGCGAATCAATGAGCGCATGAGCGCCGACGACATCGAAGCCGGCAGGGGCCGCTGGCAGGACCGGTACGAAGCGGCGGCGCGCAAGATCCGGGCCGGCGGACCGGGCGGCAGCGGCCAGGAGTTCCGGCGTACGACGATCTCCGGCGACGACGTGGAGCCGGTCTACGGTCCGTCGGAAGGCGCTGACGTCCCGGGTTTCGACCGGATCGGCTGGCCCGGGGAGTTTCCGTACACCCGTGGGCTCTATCCCACCGGCTACCGCGGGCGGAGTTGGACGATCCGGCAGTTCGCCGGGTTCGGCAACGCCCAACAGACCAACGAGCGTTACAAGATGATCCTCGCGAACGGTGGTGGCGGGCTGTCGGTGGCGTTCGACATGCCGACCTTGATGGGTCGCGACTCCGACGAGCCGCAGTCGCTCGGTGAGGTGGGGCACTGCGGCGTGGCGATCGACTCGGCGGCGGACATGGACGTCCTTTTCGCCGGCATCCCGCTCGGTGAGGTCACCACGTCGATGACCATCTCCGGCCCGGCCGTGCCGATCTTCTGCATGTACCTCGTCGCGGCCGAACGCCAGGGCGTCGACATCGCGCAGCTCAACGGCACTCTGCAGACGGACATCTTCAAGGAGTACATCGCGCAGAAGGAGTGGCTGTTCCCGCCGCAGCCGCACCTGCGGCTCATCGGTGACCTGATGGAGTTCTGCGTCAAGGAGATCCCCGCGTACAAGCCGCTGTCGGTGTCGGGTTACCACATCCGCGAGGCGGGTTCGACGGCCGCGCAGGAGTTGGCGTTCACGCTGGCGGACGGGTTCGGCTACGTCGAGTTGGGGCTCTCCCGCGGGTTGGACGTGGACCTCTTCGCGCCTGGGTTGTCGTTCTTCTTCGACGCGCACATCGACTTCTTCGAGGAGATCGCGAAGTTCCGGGCCGCGCGGCGGATCTGGGCACGCTGGCTGCGCGACGTCTACGGCGCCAAGACCGAACGCGCGCAGTGGCTGCGCTTCCATACCCAGACGGCCGGCGTGTCCCTCACCGCGCAACAGCCATACAACAACGTCGTACGTACGGCGGTGGAAGCACTCGCCGCGGTCCTCGGCGGCACGAACTCCCTGCACACCAACGCGCTCGACGAGACGCTCGCCCTGCCGTCGGAGCAGTCCGCCGAGATCGCGCTGCGAACCCAGCAGGTCCTGCGGGAGGAGACCGAGGTCGCGAACGTCGCCGACCCTCTGGGCGGGTCGTGGTACGTCGAGGCGTTGACGGACCGGCTCGAGGCCGAGGCCGAGGAGGTCTTCGCCAGGATCAGGGAGATGGGCGGCGACGGGACCATCACCTCCGGGCTGCTGCGTGGCATCGAGGACGGCTGGTTCATGGCCGAGATCGCCGAGGCCGCGTTCGACTACCAGCGGGCGCTCGAGAAGGGCGAGAAGAAGATCGTCGGCGTCAACGCGCACACGGCCACGGTGACCGGCGAGGTCGAGATCCTGCGGGTGAGCCACGAGGTGGAGGCCGAGCAGGTCCGCGCGCTGGCCGAACGCCGGAAGGCGCGCTCGCAGCCTAAGGTCGACGCGGCGCTGCGGCGCCTGCGGGAGGTTGCGCGGACCGAACAGAACATGGTCCCGGTGATCCTCGAGGCGTCCCGTGCGGAGGCGACGCTCGGCGAGATCTGCGGTGCACTCAAGGACGAGTGGGGCGACTACCGCGAGCCCGCGCGGTTCTGACCGTCGGTCGTCACCGGCGGACCTGGATCAGGGCGTAGGTGCCGCTGGTCCGCCAGTCGTTGGTCGTGGCGTCGAGGGTCTCCACCGTCGTCGCGGTCAGGCCCGCAACGACGTCGGACTTGAGGATCCGTAGTGCGGCCACCGCGCTGGGAAAGTAGGCCGTGAGCGCGCCGAACGGCGTGGTCGCCGGCCAGCCGCGATCGCCGACGAGTCGCCGGTAGTTCAGGTCGCCTTTGACGATCGTGAGCGACGCGCCGGCGAAGTCCGACCGCAGGTCGTCGGGCATCGCGTGGAACGTCAAGGGCGCACACCAGAAGGGGTGCGTGGCGAGCGTGAGCCGTCCGGTCCTGATCGCCTCCGCGAGGCGCTGACCACGGATTGC
>JBOHED010000290.1:0-5127 GCA_050700915.1 Actinopolymorphaceae bacterium
TCGCGAGGCTTCGTCGTCGACGACGAGGAGTCCGTCGAGGGCCTGCGCTGCGTCGCCGTACCGATCCGCGACGCTAGCGGTTCCGCGCGCTATGCGATGAGCGTCAGTGCGCCGAGCTACCGCCTCCCGCACGCCCGGCTGGGCGACGTGGGCACGGCCCTTCGGACGCAGGTCCAGGTGCTCGAAGCGCTACTCGACTACCACCCCGACCACGACATGCCGAGGTGACGATGACCCACCCGACACCCTTGCGGGTCGGCATCGCCGGGGCGGCGCGCGGCGCCGGGTTCGTCGCCGGCCTCCGGTCGGTACCGGACCAGGCCCAGCTCCATGCGGTCTACGACCCCGATCCCGAAGCCCGCAGGCGGTTCGCCACCGAGCACGGTGCCGAGGTCGAGTGCGAGAGCTACGCCCAACTCCTCGGCCATGCCGACCTCGTGGTCGTCTCCTCGCCGCAGCACCACCATGTGCCTCAGGCCGTCGCCGCCCTCGACGCGGGCGTCCACGTGCTGTCGGAGGTCCCGGCCGCGGTGTCGCTGGAGCAGGCGTACGACCTGCTGGCCGCCTGCCGCCGCAGCTCGGCGTGCTACATGATGGCGGAGAACTACTGCTACATCCGTTCCAACCTGGTCGTGCGGGAGATGGCTCGGCAGGGGGTGTTCGGCGAGCTGTACTACGGGGAGGGTGAGTACCTCCACGAGCTGAAGGGGCTCTCCCGGCACGCCGACGGCCGGCCGACGTGGCGCTACTACTGGCAGCAGGGCCGGGCAGGTCATCCGTACCCCACCCACAGTCTCGGCCCGCTGCTGCAGTGGTTCGGCGACCGGGTTGCGGCGGTGAGTTGTGTCGGCACCGGACGCCACACCGCACCCGAGTTCGAGCTGGACGACACCGTGCTCCTGCTGTGCCGTACGTCGCGCGGTGCGTTGCTGCGGATCCGGTACGACACGCTGTCCAACCGGCCCCACCTGATGGACTACTACGCCGTCCAAGGCACCGAGGGCGGGTACGAAGCAGCGCGGCTGCCGGGCGGTACGCCCCACGTCCATGTCCAGGGCCGCAGCCCGGCAGGGCAGTGGGAACCGCTCGACGGCTACGCGGAGGAGTTCCTGCCCGCGCGATACCGGCAGCCGCCACCGGGCGCGGCCGGACACTGGGGGGCCGACGCCTGGCCGATCGTGGAGTTCGTCGAGGCGATCCAGGGCGAGACCGAGCTGCCCGTGGACATCTATGCTGCCCTCGAGATGTCGTTGCCAGGCGTCGTCTCCGAGCGGTCGTACGCGGAGAACGGCGCGTGGCTGCACGTTCCGGATCCACGCACGATGACGGCGGGGATCGGTACCGAGCCCGGTCGGGAGGCCCCGCTTGCCTGACACGCAGCTGCACATGTTGTGGCCCGCCGGACACCTGCCGACGGCGGACGCGCTGGATCTCCCCGAGGGTTACTCCCTCGAAACGGCGGGGTCCGACCACCTACCGGCGTTCCGCGAGCTGATGGCGAAGGTCGCGCTCGGACAGTGGAACGACGAGAACCTCGACCGGGTTCGGGCAACGGTCGTGCCGTCGGGATGGCAGATCGTCCGTCATGTTCCGACCGGTGCTCTCGTGGCGACCGGCATGGCGCAGCGCAACCCGATCGCCGATCTCTACCCCGCAGGCCACGAGGTCGGCTGGATCGCCGCCCATCCCGACCACGGAGGCCGCGGACTGGGCCGAGTGATCACCGGCGCGGCCGTCACCCGGCTGGTCGACCTCGGCGCCTCGTGCGTCTACCTGCGTACGGACGACTACCGGTTACCCGCGCTCAAGGCCTATCTGCGGCTCGGTTTCGTCCCCCACCTGTGGGCCGACGGCATGGCCGAGCGCTGGCGGACGGTGTGCGACCGGCTGGCCTGGCCGTTCGAGCCGGCCACCTGGCCCGATGGGGATCGGCAACACTAGATGATCTATTCCAAGGGAGCGCCGGTGAAGCGAGAGCCAGACGACTCGCCTTGGAATAGGTCATCTAGTCTCAGCAGGCAGACGCCCCCGTAGCCCAACTGGTCGAGGCGGCCCACTTAAAATGGGTGTCAGTTTGTGGGTTCGAATCCCACCGGGGGCACGTTTATCCGGCTGTCGGAGGTGAGGTCCGCGGTGGCTGGCAGAGGCCTCCGGCTCCGCCTCGGTGCTCACTTCCGGGCACGCCTTCGCGCTCGCCTCCGTGTTCGCATCGCCCGGCGGTTCGCGGCCGCGAGCAAGCCACTCGTCTTCGTCTGTCTCGCCGTCGCCGCCACGCAGGCGGCATGGGGTGTGGTCGTCCCCGTCCTTCCGCTGTACGCAGCGGAGTTCGGCGCCAACGCGACCCAACTCGGCCTCGTGATCGCCCTGTTCGGCGTCGGGAGGCTGGTCGTCAACATCCCGGCGGGAATGCTCTGCGAACGGGTCAGCCCCGGGCGGCTGCTGGTGTGGTCCGTCGTCGCCGTCGTCCTGCTCCAGGTCGCGACCGCGTTCGCCCCGACGCTCGGTGTTCTCCTCGGCCTGCGGCTGGCCGGGGGCCTCGCGGGCGGGATGGCCATCACGTCCGGTATGACGCTCGTCATCCACCTGACCCGGCTCGCCGACCGCGGGGCGGCGATGTCGCTCCTGCAGGGTTTCCAGCTGATCGGCGGCGCCCTCGGCCCGGCACTCGGCGGGCTGGTGGCGACCCTGTGGGGTCACCGCGCACCGTTCCTCGCCTGCGGGGTGATGGCCGCGCTCGTCCTGGTGTTCGGCTGGCGGACGCTGCTCAGAACGCCGTTGCTGGTGCGCCACGGCGTACCGGCCGGTGTCGACGCAACGACCTCCACCGAGGCGGATGCCGACGCGACGGATGCTGCCGCACCGGACTCCCGGTCTGCCGTACGCCGGCTCCTCACCGACCGGAGCTACCTCGCCATCTGCGGTGTCGGCTTCTCGATCTTCCTCAACCGGTTCGCGGGTACGCAGTCACTCGTCCCGATCATCGCGTACACCGTGGTGGGCATCGGGGTGGGCCACTTCGGGGCGTTGCTGGGTGTCGTGACGTTCACCAACCTCATCATGGTGACGATCGCCGGCCGGCTCTCGGACCGCATCGGCCGGAAGCGGGTGATCGTCCCGGGGCTCGCGATCGTCGGCCTGGCTCTCCCTGCGTACACGCTGACCAGCGAGGCCTGGTGGTTCGCCGCCGTCGTGCTGGTCACGGGGATGGCACTCGGTTTCTCCGGCCCGACGCCGGCGGCGTACCTGGCTGACGTCGCCCCGGCCGACGGTCGCGGAACGGCGGTCGGCATCTATCGCACGGCAGGTGACCTCGCCGCCGTCGTCGGGCCGATCGGGCTGGGCTGGATCGTGGACAACGTGGGGTACCGGTCGGCGGTCCTCGTCCTGGCCGCGGTGACCCTCCTCGCCGTCGGACTGTTCGCCGCCATCGCCCGGGAAACGGTGACACGCACTCCGCTGCCCTCTGCCACGATGCGTTCGTGATCCTCTACAGCACCGACATCGCGGATCTCACGGAGCAGGACCTGCACGGCTTCTTCGTGGGTTGGCCTTCGCCGCCGACGCCCGCGCAGCACCTTGCGGTCCTGCGCGGCAGCTACCGGGTCGTGATCGCCCGTGCGGACTCGTCGCGTCGCGTCGTGGGCTTCGTCAACCTGATCAGCGACGGTGTGCTCACGGCGTTCATCCCATGGTTGGAGGTCCTGCCCGAGCACCAGGGCCACGGCATCGGCAGCGAACTGGTGCGCCGTGTACTCGCTGCCGCTGAGCACCTGTACTCGGTCGACCTGACCTGCGACGAACCGCTGCGCCCGTTCTATGAGGGCCTCGGAATGCAGACCGTCACGGGCATGGCCGTCCGACGGAGGCACGTCCTGAACGGGGACAGCTGAGACTGCGGCGGCAGGCCGCTTCAACGACGTAGCTCGTACGTCTGGTACCAGTAGATCTCGTCGACGAAGCCTATCCTGCGGTAAAGCTCAGCAGGCCTCCCGCCGTAGGTGGCGTTTGATCATCAGGGACCGACAGCCGTTGGCCCTCCCGGCGTCAACCCAGCGTGCGAGCATCGCCTGGGCGATGCCCCGGTGTCGGTACGGCACGCGGGTGCCGAGGTTGAACACGAGTTGGTCGCGTCCCCGGTTGTACGCAAGCACCGCGACGCTCTCGCCGTCGAGCAGGCCGAGCTGGCACTCCGCCAGGGCCCGCTCGTTCCGGCGGGTCGTGACCTGCTGGTCCAGCCGGTCGGGCGCGGGCACCGACTCGGTGTCACCGAAGGCCTGGAGCTTCACCGTTGCCCATTCCGCGAAGCGGGCCTCGTCGATGCTCTGGATCACCAGGTGCTCCGGCCCGGTGCGACCGGTCAGTGGGCCGACCAGGGCCAGGTGGGTGGTGGCCTCGCCGGGCCGGCAGCCGTGGTGGCGAAGCGCCGCATCCAGCCGAGCCGCCCGCTCCCGATCGTCCACCCAGATCCTCAGGGTACGCATCCCGCTTGCCGCCCTGGCGTCGGCGAGAGCAGCCGGCAGCTGGTCCGGCTCGTCGACGCGGAGAACGACGCGCGCCTCGGTAGGGCCGAGGTCGCGCTGGTATCCGTACCAACGCTCACTGACCTCGGAGCCGTCCGGCGCCCACGTGGTGTACCAGCCAGCCACCTCCTGAGCCACCGCATCGTGCTCCGATGGGCAGCCGGACGCGGCACAGGCTTGCTACCCACTCCGGTCATCGGCCATCTGAAAGGCGCCTTGTTCGAGGCGGTCGATGAGCCGGCGGGTCCACGTGGTGCGGCTGTCGGCGGTGCGCAGCCAGAGGTCGATGACGGCGCCCACCGGTCCCCACGTGTCGAGGTCGGTGTCCGGTGGGATGTGGGTGGTGATGCTGTCGCGCCATTGGTCCATAGCCTTCGCGCGCGTACGAAGCAGGGCGATCGCCTCGGCCCGCGGCAGGTCATCGATCAGCCCGACCGCTGCGGCGAGCAGGTCCAGGCGAGGGTCTCTGCTCGTCAGCGCCTTGCGGAGCAGGCTTGCGTACGTCTGGTCGCCTTCGCTCGTGACCTCGTACTCGATACGCGGCGGTCCACCTGCCTCGCTGGGGGTGGTCTCATGCGCAAGAAGCAAGCCCTGTTCGGTCATGGAC
>JBOHED010000291.1:0-2776 GCA_050700915.1 Actinopolymorphaceae bacterium
GTCTCGCATGGCGACGGCCTCATCCGGGGAGAACGCCGCGTCCATCCGGATCACGCCGGTCTCCTCGAACCGATGTCGAATCTCGTCTGCGTCCATCGTCGTAGTGTGCGCCCGCGAGGCCCGACGCTTCACCTGGATTTCGTGGCCGTTCGTCCAGTTTCGGGGTCAGCGAACGAGCGTTGACAATTCCGTACTTTTGCCGAAAGGGTCGCAGAACTCCCACGACACAAGCCGGGACATCGTCCTGGTCCGGTCTCGCTGAGGGGCGTGGTCTTACGTACGCTGGGGCCTTCGCATAATGCCTGGAGTCGCCGCGTGCACACACATCCACCCGGACGAATCGTCACCATGCCGGACCGGATGCGCCTGCTGAGGGATGTTGCCGGTCACCTCGGCGAGTCGATGATCATCCCACTCGCCTTGTTCTACGGCATTCTCGTCAGTGCGGGGCTGCAGTTCGCCCTGATCGGGGCCCTTTCGTGGGCGTACTTCGCCGTGGGGGTGAGGCTCGTCCAGCGCGGTCGCCCACCGGCACTCCTGCTGGCGACGGCGGCGTTGGCCACCGTCCAGGTGGGGTTGACGCTGGCGGCGGGGTCACCTGTGGTGTTCCTCCTGCAACCGACCGCGGCCACCTATCTGTTCGCGGCGGCGCTGCTCGTCACCGTTCCGCTTGATCGTCCGCTCATCCAGCGGCTGGCCCATGACTTCTGCCCGCTGCCGCCCGAGGTGGTCAGTTCGGCGCCGTTGCGGCGCTTCTTCCAACGTCTCTCGCTGCTCTGGGCTTCGGTCCTGCTGGTGAACGCCAGTGTGACGCTCGGCCTGCTGCTCACCACGCCCACCACCTGGTCGGTACCGGTCGCGACCGCCGCGTCGATGCCGGTGGTCGCGGTGGGGCTGTGCGTGTCGTACGCCTGGTTTCGTACGTCCCTGAAGGCCGGCGGCTACCGGCTGGTCTGGGGTACGCGTGCGGTCAGCCCCACCTGACCGGCGTTTCTACCGCCCCTCTCCGCTGAACAGGATCAGGTTGCCGTCCGGATCCCGTACGACGAACTGCTGCGCACCCCAGGGCTGGCGTTTGAGTGGCTGCTGGAACTCGGCTCCCGCCGCAGTGAACTCGGCGTACAACGCCTTGATGTCGGAGACGGTGATCGCCGTGGCCAGGAGTTGTTCGCGTTCGCGCACGTCGCCGGCGAAGACCGGCTCGCAGACATAGCGGAGGTTCAGGTGGACCTGATCGCGCTCCACCTGGCCGTAGAACGGTGGATCGCCATGGGTGAAGGTGGTCGAGAAGCCGAGCGTGCCCTCGAAGAAGGCGCAGGACGCCTTGATGTCGGACACGAAGAGCTGCGGCTCGGCGTCGCCGAGGGTCGGCTTTGCTGGCACGGAATCGGGGGTGTCGGTCATGGCTGCCACTCCTGACGTGAGTCCCGCCCACGTCTCGAACCCGGCTTCGCGGGCCAGCAGCAGTTGGGCCTCGCCGAGTGCGAAGGGCCCGGCGAGGATCTCCGCGTCGCTCGCGCCGCGATAGCGCGGCAGGACGGCACGGATCCTCGCGGCAACGGAGTAGTTCTGTTCGCGATGCCAGCGGACCAGCTGCTTGGCCTGTTTCTTCAGGTTCTCGATGTTGGGCATGGGCGCTCTACCGGTGAGATCTTTGGGTGGGCATTGCCCTTCCGGCGATTGCCGATGCGCCCTACAGCAGCGACAGCATTTTGAGCACCGAACACCAGCTCTGTCAACCGGAGCGCCTCGTCTGCTGATGTTCCGCAGCTCAGGGACGCGAGCATGACCATGATCACGATCATCATCACGGGAAGCTCGGCCGCCGAAGGTGGCCGGCCTACCCTAGGGGGGTATAGTGTGCGGGAGTACGCACCGAACGGACGGGAGCAGCGCCATGGCCGGCTACACCACGGGCAAGGACGATCATCTCAAGCGCCTTCGCCGGATCGAAGGCCAGATCAGAGGTCTGCAGCGGATGGTCGAGAACGACCAGTACTGCATCGACATCCTCACCCAGGTCACCGCGGCCACCCGCGCCCTGCAGTCTTTCTCGCTCGAACTGCTCGACGAGCACCTCGCGCACTGTGTCGTCGACGCCGCACGGGCGGGTGGGGCCGAGGCGGACGAGAAGGTCCGTGAGGCGCAGCAGGCGATCGCCCGACTGGTCCGGTCCTGACACCCGCAGCTGCGACGGAGAGGACTCTGACACCATGAAGGCACCTGTCACCCTCGCGGGGTTCGCGATCGTTCTCGGCGCGACGTTCGGCGTGGCGTTCGGCGCCGGACGCCTGGCCGACCCGCAGGTCGACCTGGCCTCGGACCTGGCGACGGACTCGGCAGCGGACCCGGCCTCCGGTGCGCCCCGGCAGAACGGCCACACCGGCATGGCGGCCGGCGGCGCGAAGCCTGACGACCCGGCCACCCCGGGTGGCCTCCAGGTCTCCCAGGACGGCTACACCCTCGACCTGCTCCACCAGCCCCGCAGGGCCGGCGCCCGCGGCGAGCTCGCGTTCCGCATCCTCGGCCCGAACGGGAAGGCGGTCACCGACTTCACGTCGGCGCACGAGAAGGACCTGCACCTGATCGTCGTACGCCGAGACGGGTCGGGGTTCCAGCACGTCCATCCGAACCGCGATGAGGACGGGACGTGGACCATTCCGTTCACCTTCGCCGATCCGGGGCCCTACCGGATGTTCGCCGACTTCGACCCCGCTGGCGCGCAGGAGGCGTTGACGCTCGGCGTCGACGTGTTCGTGCCCGGGAGCTTCACGCC
>JBOHED010000292.1:0-6266 GCA_050700915.1 Actinopolymorphaceae bacterium
GCAGTGTCGATGTCGAACTCCTCGCCCCGCAGCGCGGCCAGGCTCTCCCCCGGCGCCAGGGTCGGCTCGGCGAGCTGGGCCACCCGGCTCGCGGCGAGCGCCGCCGCCACCTCCGGATCGGCCCGGAACTCCTTGGCCCGCAGGATCAGGTAGTTGCGCATGCACGCGTCGGCCGAGACCCACACCCCGTCGGCGTCCTCCGTGCGCGGCGGCTTGTAGTCGAAGTGGCGGGGTCCGTCGTACCCGCCGTTCTCGACGATGTCGACGGTCCAGAAGGCGCCGCGGGCGTTGCCGGCGCCGAAGCGCAGGTCCTGGTCGTAGCGCGGGCCGTGCTGGCCGTTGAGGTCGATGTGGAAGAGCTTGCCGTGCCAGAGCGCCTGGGCGATGCCGTGGGCGAAGTTGACGCCGGCCATCTCCTCGTGCCCGACCTCGGGGTTGAGGCCGACCATCTCGGGGTGCTCGAGCTCGTTGATGAACGCGAGGGCGTGCCCGATCGTCGGCAGCAGGATGTCGCCGCGCGGCTCGTTCGGCTTCGGCTCGACCGCGAAGCGGATGTCGTAGCCCCGGTCGATGACGTACTGGCCGAGGACGTCGAATGCCTCCTTCATCCGGTCGAGCGCCGCCCGGATGTCCTTCGCCGCGCCGGACTCGGCACCCTCACGGCCGCCCCAGCAGACGTACGTCTTGGCGCCCAGCTCGGCCGCCAGGTCGAGGTTGTCCATCACCTTGCGGATCGCGAACCGGCGGACCGCCCGGTCGTTGGCCGTGAACGCGCCGTCCTTGAAGATCGGGTGCCCGAACAGGTTCGTGGTCGCCATCGGCACCACCAGCCCGGTCTCGTCGAGGGCCTTCCGGAAGCTCGCGATCGCTTCGTCCCGCTCGGCCGCGGTCGCCTCGAACGGGAAGATGTCGTTGTCGTGGAACGTCACGCCGTACGCGCCCAGCTCGGCGAGTTTGCGTACGCCGTGTGCCGGGTCGAGCGGCTCGCGCACCGCGCTGCCGAACACGTCCACGCCCTGCCAGCCGACGGTCCACATCCCGAAGGAGAACTTGTCCTCGCGGGCCGGTGTGTAGTCGCTCATCCGATCTCCTTACGTGGGTGGGAATTGTCCGCTGCCGGGACGAGAGCCGGCACGAGGGTGGGGTCGTCAAGGACAGGTTGCAGAGCCCCGTACGCCGCACCAGTCGCGGCGGCGGCCAGCCCCAGGCGGGAGAGCACGATCCGGCAGCCGCCAAGGTCGGGCGCGACGACCCGCTGGGCCAACTCGGCCTCGACGGACTCACGGAGAAACTCCCCGGTGCGGGCGAAGTAGCCGCCGAGCACCAGGACGCGCGGGTTGACGAGGTTGACGAGCATCGACGCGCCGTGACCGAGCGTGCGACCGATCTGGTCGAACGCCCGAAGGGTGCGTTGATCGCCCGCAGTCGCGCGGGACAGCAGCAGGTCGAGACGTTCGTCGAGGTCCCGGCCATGATCGTGGACAGGGTCGTCCCCGTCGGCGGCCAGCCGGAGGAGAGCGCCGAGTCCACACACCGTCTCCAGACAGCCGCGCCGGCCGCAGCCGCAGCGGTCCCCGCCGGGTGCGACCGCGAGATGGCCGACCTCGCCGGCGTACCCCGCACTCCCCCGGACGACTTCGCCGTCGACGACGATCCCGCCGCCGATGCCGATCCCGCCCGTCAGGTAGACCAGATCGCGATCGGTGGCGGTGACGTCCTGGACGGCGGCGTACTCCGCCAGGGTCGCGAGGTTGGCCTCGTTGTCGACCGTGACCTGGGTGGCGGGCAGCCGCCGTCGGAGCAGGTCGCGCAGCGCGACGTCGCGCCACCCGAGGTTCGGTGCGACCCGGACGACTCCTGCCGCGGCGTCGACGAGACCGGGAGCGGCGACCCCGACGCCGGCGAGCACACTCCCCGTCGCGCCCGCATCCGCACTCACCTTGGCGATCAGTTCGGCGGCCGCGTCCACGGTGTCCTCGACCCGCGCCGACACGTCGAACGCCGTACGCACCTTCGCGCGGCGTTCGCCGGTGAGGTCCAGGACGACCGCGGCGAGGTAGTCGACGTTCAGTTCGAGGCCGACCGCGATCACCCGGTCGCCGATGAGCTCGACCCGCTGGCCCGGGCGGCCGACGAGGCCCGCCTTGGTCGGCTCGTGGCTGCGGACGAGGCCCCGGCCGGCAAGCTCGCCGACCAGGCTCGACACGGTGGCCTTGGTGAGGCGGGTGTCAGCGGTCAGCTGGGCACGGGTGCGGGGACCGGAACGGAGCGCCCGGACGACCACCGCCAGGTTGGCGCGGCGTACGGCACCCTGGTCCGCCCTTCCGGGAAGGCGCGTCGGCGCACCTCTCACCCAGCCGCCTCCAGGTCCGAACCGGCCCGTTCGTTCACGGGGCCCTATTCGTTCAGGTCCCGAACAAACTAGACCTGTCGGTACGACGGGTCAAGGGTGCGATCAGACCGACGAGGGTTCGCGGATCGGCTCCCGCGCGGAGGACTGCTCGTCGGCCGTTGGCTCGCACTCCGACTCCTCGCCCGCCGCGCGTTCGAGTTCCTCACGTCGCGCCTGCTCACGGGCGACCTGCTCGCGCAGCGCCTGATCGCGCAGGGCCTGTTCCCGCGCCACCTGCTCGCGCAGCGCCTCATCGCGCAGCGCCTGATCGCGCAGGGCCTGTTCCCGCACCACCTGCTCCCGCGCAGCCTGCTCGCGGAGCGCCTGTTCACGTGCCTCCCGCGGGTGTGCTCCACGCAAACCGCCGTCGCGACCCGCCGCGTCACGCACCGCCGGCTCGCGGCAGCCCTGCTCGCGGACGGACGAGAGCCGGGGCTCGTGCCGCACCGGCGCTGGACGCTGGGGCGCCGAACGCGGATCGGGTTCCCACCGACCCGGATCGGAGGTCAGCCCGAGCAGATAGGTGATCGTGCACTCGAGCGCCCGCGCGAGCTCCGGAAGCTTCGCGACGTCGAGGCCCGTGCCGTGCTCGAGGCTGCTCAGCGCCTTGTTGGTCGTGAGCATGCCGAGCCGGGCCAACCGACTGACCACCTGCTTCTGCGTGAGCCCGAGATCGCGTCGCCGCTCCCGCAGCCGCTGTCGTACGACAAGACGGCGACGCGCACCAGCGCCGCCCGGAACTATCGCCATCGTCCCTCCCCGAACGGCACCATCCCCATTCAGGCTGGCGACCAATCACGGGACACGTCCACGAGCGAGGGTTACGGTCACTATCCGTGCAGGGCAGTACGCGCCTCCGCGTAGGCAGTCCTGATCCGCGCACCCGCCTCCCGGTCGACGTCCGGGGTACCTTCGGCGACGCTCCCAGCGACGCCCCACTCGGGCGGGGCCGCCGCGCCGGACAATGCCCAGGCTGCCTGTCGTGCCGCACCCCGCGCGACGTACTCGGCCGGCGTGGGCACCGTCACCGGCGCCCCGAAGACGACGGGTGCCACCGCCTGTACCGCCGGCGACCGGGCCGCTCCGCCGATCAGCAGGATCCGGCCGACGACCACACCCTGGTCACGCAGGGCGTCGAGACCGTCGGCCAGGCCGCAGAGCATGCCCTCGACCGCGGCGCGGGCGAGATTCTCCGGGGTCATGGCGGCACGGCGCAGGTTGTGCAGGGAACCCGCCGCGTCGGGCAGGTTCGGCGTACGTTCGCCGTCGAGGTACGGCAGTAGGACGAGCCCGCCAGCGCCTGGCGCGGCAGAGAGCGCCAACCGTTCGAACCCGTCGATGTCGGTACCCAGTATCGCCGCCGTCGCGTTGAGCACCCTTGCCGCGTTGAGCGTGCAGACGAGCGGGAGGAAGCGGCCGGTCGCGTCGGCGAAGCCGGCGACGATGCCCGACCCGTCGGTGGTCGGCTGGTCGTGCACCGCGAAGACCGTTCCACTGGTGCCGAGGGACACCACGACGTCGCCCGCACCGATGCCGAGGCCGAGGGCCGCGCCCATGTTGTCGCCCGTGCCCGCCGACACGATCGCGCCGCTGGGTGTCTCCCCCGCCGTTTCCGCCGGGCCGAGCACCGTGGGCAGTTTCGGCGTACGACCGAATGCCAGGTCCAGCAGATCGGTCCGGTAGTCACCCGTCACCGGCGACCAGTACGCCGTGCCGGACGCGTCGCCGCGGTCGGTCGCCGCGGTCGCCGGGCGCCCGCACAGCTGCCAGGTGAGGTAGTCATGGGGAAGCATGACCTGGGCCACCCGGTCGGCGTTCGCCGGTTCGTGCTCGGCGAGCCAGGCGAGCTTGGTGACCGTCATGCTGGCGAGCGGGACCGATCCGACGGCGTCCGCCCACGCCTGAGGTCCGCCGAGCTTGTCGATCAGGGCGGTGGCGGCTCCGGCGGAGCGGGTGTCGTTCCACAGCAGTGCCGGCCGGACCTCCTTGCCGGTGTCGTCGAGGGTGACCATCCCGTGCTGCTGGCCGGCGACGCCGACGGCGGCCACGTCGTCGAGCAGCCCGTCACCCGCCTCCCGCAGGGCGGTCCACCATGCGTGGGGCGGGCATTCCGTACCGTCCGGATGCGGCGCCGTGCGCTCGGCGAGCACCACACCGGACTCGGCGTCGCAGACGACGACCTTGCAGGACTGCGTGGACGAGTCGATCCCGGCAACCTTCGGCATGCGCAAAACCTAGCCGGTCCGCGACTCAGCTCGCGCGCATGGGCGAGCGGTCAGTCGAGGCCGCCGATGGAGCGGTCACGGAGGGCCCGGCGGTGCTGCTCGAGCGCGACCAGCTCGCCGAAGAGCTTGTTGTAGGCCTCGGTCTGCTCGACCGGGTTCATCCGCTGCAGGCGGGACTTGACGTCGGCGATCCGGCGCGCCACGGCCAGCTCCTGGACCCGGGCGAGCAACGAGCTGGCGTACCGCTGATCCGGTCCCGCCGACGCCCGCAGTGGCTCGACGGCCAGAGCGGTCACCAGGGCGCGTACGCCGTCGTCGGCGGCCTTGTCACTGATCGCGGCCAGCCACGCGTCACCGCCGGCGGAGGTCCCGGCACCGCCGGCCGCCGTCATCGCGTGCCGTACGGCCACGTAGCCAGGGTGGGTGAACACCTCGTCCTCGAGCGAGTCGAACGCCGGACCGGCCAGGGTGGGTGACTGCACCACCAGCTTGAGCAGCTCGCGCTCCACCGCCAGCCGCTGGTCGTCCCGGTCCGGTAGCGGCGTCGTGGGGACGGGCGGCCGCTCGGCCGGTGCCGCACCTCGAACCCTGGCGGCCACGCGATCGGGCCCCTGCCGGGATCCCTTGTCCGCCGCCGCCATCGCCCGGCCGACCTCCGCACGGACCTCCTCGACCTCCATGCCGAGCAGGCCGGCCAGCTCGCGGGCGTACGCACCGGCCTTGGCCTTGTCGCGGACGGACCTGAACAACGGCGCGGTCGACCGCAGCGCGTCGATCCGGCCGTCGGCCCGGTCGAGGTCGTAGCGGCGCAGGACGTTGCCGAGGACGAAGCGGTAGAGCGGCACGCGCCGGGCGATCAGGTCGCGCACCGCCGCGTCTCCGTGGGCGAGACGCAGGTCACAGGGATCCATGCCGGACCCCTCGACCGCGACATAGGTCTGCGTCACGAACTGCTGGTCACCCTCGAACGCCCGCATCGCCGCCCGCTGCCCGGCCTCGTCACCGTCGAACGTGAAGATCACCTCGCCACGGAACTCGTCGTGGTCGAGAAGCAGTCGCCGCAGCACCCGCCCGTGGTCCTCGCCGAACGCGGTCCCGCAGGTCGCCACCGCGGTGGGTACGCCGGCGAGGTGGCAGGCCATGACATCGGTGTAGCCCTCGACGACGACCGCCTGCTGCCGCCGGGCGATCTCGCGGCGGGCCAGGTCGACGCCGTACAACACCTGGCTCTTGTGGTAGATCGGCGTCTCCGGCGTGTTGAGGTACTTCGCCTCCACCCGGTCGTCGTCGAAGAGCCGGCGCGCGCCGAATCCGACCACGTCGCCGGACAGCTCACGGATCGGCCAGACCAACCGGCCGCGGAACCTGTCGTAGCGGCCACGCGCCCCGGTGGCGACCAGGCCGCTGGTGACGAGCTCCTCGTCGGCGAATCCGAGTCCGCGCAGGTGGGAGAGCAACGCACCAGGCCCGCGCGGCGCGAACCCGATCCCGAACGTCTCGGCCGCCGCCTTGTCGAACCCGCGCTCGGACAGGAACGACCGCCCGGCCTGCGCGTCGCCCGAGTCGTGCAGCTGCTCGACGTAGTAGTCGGCGGCCGCCTTGTGCGCCTCGATGAGCCGCGCCCGGCTGCCGTGTTCCTTGCGTTCGGG
>JBOHED010000293.1:0-11892 GCA_050700915.1 Actinopolymorphaceae bacterium
ACCTATGGCACAACGTGTTCGGCCACCACCGCACCGGACCACCACTAGCCGCCTGAAACCGCCCACCCGCCGCACAGGCCCGACCGAACAACCAAGTGGAAAAGCTGGGTAGACCAGCCCAACACCCTGCCTACACCAAAACCACCAGCCGATCAGCCAAAACAAGATCACAAACCTACCCTGTCCACGGATCGAGGCTTAGGGACACCGGAACCGGAGCTCGGCCCGCACGGGACGGGACCACGTAGTGGGCCTCCGAACCCTGTCGGGGGCAACGGACCGGTCCGTCCGAAAACCCCTGGCCGTCGCCCGTGTCGTTGTGCGAGGGTGCGTGGCGAGCACACCGACGAGTTCGTACGACACCAGCGGGAGCTGCCGACATCTGTCACCCGCTGGCCTGAGCCGCGGCGCGGCTGCCTCAGGGCGGTCCGGGCCGCCTGCGGAGGCCAGCATGGGCGACCGGAACCGGGCCTGGGACTTCGCGCACTTCATCGATCGAACCTTCCCGCACGCGACGAGGATCGCCGACGTGGCCGGCGGACACGGCGAGCTTTCGTACTGGCTGCAGGAACTCGGCCGCATACCGGTCGTCATCGAGCCCCGAGACGTACGCATCCCTCGCTGGATCCACCGGGACCTCCGCAAACGCGCGGTTCGTGAGGGCCGGCTCACCACCGTCAACCGCATCGTGGCACCGGTCGAGGACGTCGACCTGCGGGCGTTCGACCTCGTCGTCGGACTGCATCCCGACGAGGCGACCGAGCCCGCGGTGCGCGCGGCACATGCGTACGACCTCGACTTCGCGGTGGTTCCGTGCTGCGTCTTTCCCTTGGACGGCAGGGCATACAGCCGTCAGGGCTGGATCGACTACCTCGCGACGCTCGCGCCGGGGACCCGCGTCGACCAGTTGCCCATCACCGGCGCGAACGCCGTGGTGTGGCGACGCCGCGATCAGGCAGTTCCCGCCTCATGATCATGACGGGAAGGTCGTTCACGCGCCGCTGGGCCTTCATGATCGAGGCGGACATGCCCCTCCGACGGGACCTGCGCGGTGAGCTCCCAGCGCGACCGCTCCAGGTCCCGGAGTACGTCGCGGACGACGGCCCTGCTCACCTGGTCGATCGGACCAAGAGCCCACACCGCGTTGCGCGCACGGGCGACGGCGGCGTCGATCTGGCCCACGAGTGCGTCGAGCGTCTTGTCCTCGCCGACGAACCCGGGCACCAGGTCGGGAAGTCCGGTCGTCGTCGCGACCGTGGCCGGCCGCACGTCCACGTAGCCACCGAGCATGACCATGCGCAACGCTACGTCGTCGCTGCGTAGTCGAACGTCGGTGACGAGCCGGCGGAGCGGCCCACGGATCGCGGGCAGGTGTCGGCCATGCAGGTGCCACTCCGCCTGCTTCGCATGCAGGACGAGGACGATTAGGTCGACCAGCAGCGGCTGGAGAAACGAGGTGACCTCGGTGCCCGACAGTGCCGGCCGGGCATCCGGCTGGGCAACGGGAGACGATCGACGGGAGTGCACCATGACCTCCCCTCGCAAGCTGTCCGTACTTCTACCCGGATCGTCGGGGCACCACACCATTCCGAATGCGTCCGTCGGCCGCGAACCTTCAACCAGGACGGGCGAAACGCGGCTTTGGGCCCCACTGTCAAGGTAGCCTTGACAGGGTGTCACGTGGCGGGCGGGCAGGCGTAGATCTGCCGGAACCGCCGCCCAGGTCGCTCCCCGCAGCCATGCTCTATAACCTGTCCTCGGGTCAACGCAGGGCTCAACGCAGCTGGTGACGATGGAGGGAGAACCCGAACTCATGGTTCCGGCCGGGGGAACCACGGGGCGCCTGAACCGACACGAGCACCGCTGGACAGGTGGCGGGCCGTGTCGGGGTCGATGAGACCGCGCCCTTCCGCGCTTTCCGACATATCCGAACTGCTGATCCGGGCCCAGTCCGGAGAAGCCAGCCAGGTCCTCGAGGACCTCGACGTCCTCCTCGGGCAGGCGCAGGTCCAGCACTCACACGACCGCGCCCAGTGGCTGCGGTTCGTCCGGTTCGCGGCGTTCCACGAGCTGCGCCTCTTCGACCGCGCCGACGAGGTGGCGGTCGAGATGATCCGGCTCGCCGAACCCTCGGGCGACCGGATCTGGGAGTCGTTCGGCCACGGGCTCCGGGCGATGTCGCAGCTGCTCCGCGGCAGCTTCGAACCGGCCTACGACGAACTCTCCCGTTCCGTCGTCCTGCTCGAGGAGTTGGCGACGCCGAGCTACGCGGTCGGACACGCGATCAACGCCGTAGTCCTCGTCCTGGTCCGGCTCGACCTCTACGAGCTGGCCACGCACTGGCTCGAACGTCTGCACGACGTGGCGACCGCGCTGTCCGACGCCGTACTCCAGACGCTGTACGCCTACAACTCGGGCTGGCTCCAACTCAACTGGGCCGCCGAACTCGAACTCATCGGCCAGCTCGACGAGGCCCGCGAGCACTACCGGCGGACCTTGACGGCGTTCGAGGCCGCACCCGCCGGCGTCGACGTCATCGACCGTTCGTACTGGCCCCGCGAGGTCGTCGTCCAGGCCTGTGCCGCGCGGGCGATGCTCGG
The DNA here is from genome assembly GCA_050700915.1 of Actinopolymorphaceae bacterium. Taxonomy (GTDB): domain Bacteria; phylum Actinomycetota; class Actinomycetes; order Propionibacteriales; family Actinopolymorphaceae; genus Thermasporomyces. The sequence continues at coordinate 2,601 of JBOHED010000293.1, forward strand.
TGAGGGCGCGACCGTGCTCCCCGAGCTGCGCGCCAACATCGGTACCGTCGCGGCCACGCAGCGCCAGGAGGCGATGCTGATCGGCTACCTCGCGATGGCGAGGGCGTACGCCAACGAGGGCGACTCGCCACAGGCGCTGGAGCAGGCAGAGATGGCGTGCGCGGTCGGCGACACACTTCCCAGGCTGCAGGTGATGGCCGCCCGCGCCTACTGGGAGTACGCCCACCTGCTCCGGGCCCGTGACGGCACGACACCGACCGTCGACGCGTTCGCCCAGCTCACCTGGCGGCTCGTGCACGACCGCTGGGAAGAACGCCGGGCGCGGATGCAGTCGTTCTCCGAACGCCTCGACGCGGAGCGGACCCGCGACGAGCTGCGCCGCCGGGCCGCGGCGTACCTCAGTGATCCGCTGACCGGCCTCGGCAACCGCCGGCTGATCGAGATCCGGCTGCCCGAACTGCTGGTGGAGTCGGCGGCGACCGGTCGGCCACTCGCGGTGGCGTTCGTCGACATCGACGACTTCAAGAGCGTGAACGACGAGCTTTCCCATCTGGTGGGCGACGATCTGCTGCGTGAGCTCTCCCAGGAGATGCGGTCCGCGCTGTCGTCCGACGACGCCATCGCCCGGTTCGGTGGCGAGGAGTTCGTGGTCGTGCTGCCCAATCGCACCGCCAGGCAGGCGTACGAACTGATCGACGGTCTACGCCAGCGGATCGAGCATCGGGTGTGGAACTGCCTGCCCGCCGGTCGACGGATCAGGATCACCGCGGGGCTGGCGCAGTCGTGGCACGGTGCGACCCGGACCCAGCTGCTCGCTGCTGCCGACGAGGCGTTGCTGCGGGCCAAACGTCAGGGCAAGAACCGGGTCGAGATCCGCGCCCACCCGCTCCCCGACGAACCGTAGACAGCCGTTCTGCGAATCTTGTCCACGCGACCCATGGCGCCGCCCAGTCGCTGGTGAGTAGGGTGGCGCCGCGCAGCTGCCGTTTTGTCTCGAAAGACTCGTACGTCCGACATGAGGCACCCGCGTATCTTCCACCGGCATGTCGTGCCTCCAGGAGCAGAGTTGGCCCTCGCATTCGTCGTCGCCGTGATCGCGGTCCTGGTCGTCGTGGCGCTCATCGGTGGGATCGTGCGGATCGTCGGCAAACGCAGGAAGGGGTCCGGGTCATCGGCGGTGACCTGGAACTACGGACAGCCCGTCCGGCCGCCCGGCTGGGGATTCCCGCAAGGACCGCCACAGAACAACGCGTGGGGCGCCCAGGGCGCCCCCGCGACCGCGCAGCTCGGTCCCGCTGCGGGCGTACCAGGCACATCCCAGGGCTCGCCGGGTTGGGGCCAACCACCGGGCCAACCACCGGGCCAACCACCGGGCCCACCTCCGGGACAACCGCAGGGCGCGCCGGGTTGGGGCCAACCCCAAGGTCCTCCCACCGGTCGGCCGTCGTGGCCGTCACCGGCTTCGCCAGGACCCGGCGGCTCGCAGGGCCCGTTCTCCAGTCCGCCGCAGGTCCCACCGAACGGACCCGTCCGGGGCGCACCGGCCGGCCACCCGGCGCCACCGCAGACCGGCCACCCGGCGCCACCGCAGACCGGCCACCCGGCGCCACCGCAGACCGGCCACCCGGGAGGGCATCCGTCGCCGGGCGCGCCGCAAGGACGGCCGCCACAGCCGTTACGCCAGACCCAGTACGACGGCCGACCCTCCTGAACCCCGCGCCACAAAGTGGGCGGGAGCGGCGGTCGTACACCTGTCCGACGATCGTGATTTCCCAGGAGGGGAAATGGTTTACATGACAAGGCTCCCCCAAACCGCCTCCTCCGACGTACGGTCGATGGCGTGACTCGACCCTCGACGCTCGGTGAGCTCCGTGCCACCGACCACGTTCAGCGCACTGTCAAGGAAGAGATCCGCGCCAATCTCACCGCCGCGCTCACGGGCGGGAGCAACGCGTTCCCCGGCATCGTCGGGTTCGACGACACGGTGTTACCGCAGCTGGAGCGGGCGCTGCTCGCCGGGCACGACCTGGTGCTCCTCGGCGAACGCGGCCAGGGCAAGACCCGGCTGATGCGTACCCTTGTCGGCCTCCTCGACGAGTGGACTCCGGTGGTCGAAGGCTGCGAGATCAACGACCATCCGTACTCCCCCAGCTGCGTCCGGTGCCGCCGGCTCACCGCGGAGGCCGGTGACGACCTGCCGGTGGCCTGGAAGCACCGCGAGGACAGGTACGGCGAAAAGCTCGCGACGCCCGACACCAGCGTCGGCGACCTGGTGGGTGACGTCGACCCGGTACGCGTGGCGGAGGGTCGCACGCTCGGTGACCCCGAGACGATCCACTACGGACTCGTCCCGCGCACCAACCGCGGCATCTTCGCCCTCAACGAACTGCCCGACCTCGCCGAACGGATCCAGGTCGCACTCTTCAACGTGCTCGAGGAGCGCGACATCCAGGTCCGCGGTTACACGCTGCGGCTGCCGCTCGACCTGCTGCTGGTCGCGTCGGCCAACCCCGAGGACTACACGAACCGCGGCCGGATCATCACGCCGTTGAAGGACCGGTTCGGCGCGGAGATCCGTACGCACTACCCGCTCGAGGTGGACGAGGAGATCGGCCTCATCGCCCAGGAGGCCCACCTCGCCGCGCCGGTTCCGGAGCACCTGATCGAGGTCGTGGCGCGGCTCGCCCGTGGGCTGCGCGAGTCTCCGTCGATCGACCAGCGGTCTGGTGTCTCCGCACGCTTCGCCATCACCGCGGCCGAGACCGTCGCCGCTTCCGCGTTGCGGCGTTCGGCTCTCACCGGTGAGTCCACCGCGATCGCCCGGATCTGCGACCTGCCCGGCGTACTCCCCACCCTGCACGGCAAGGTGGAGTTCGAGATGGGTGAGGAGGGTCGCGAGCACGAGATCTTCACCCACCAGCTGCGCGTCGCGACAGCCGAGACGTTCCGCGAACGCCTGCGTGGCCTCGACCTCGCCGGATTCACGGCACGGTTCGAGGAGGGTACGACCGTCGAGACCGGCGAACTGACCCGTGGCGACGAGCTGCTCGACCAGATGGGTACCGTCCCCGGCCTGGCGAAGGTCCTCGACCGGCTCGGACTCGGCGACGCCGCGTCACCGGGTGAGGTCGCCTCGGCCGTGGAGTTCGTCCTCGAGGGCCTGCACCTCACCCGCCGGCTGGCGAAGGAGACCGTCGACGGCGTGACTGTCTACGGAGCGTGAAGTGACGAGTGAGCGAAGTGGCAGGCTGAGCGAGGTACGAGCGACGCCGTCCGCGCAGCGAACGAGGAACCCGAACGCGACCCTCTATACGGAGCTTGACGATGCCTGACCGGAGGTTCCGCTATGGGCCGTGGGACGGTGGGCCCGATCCGCTGACCTCGCCGTACGACGTCCGCGAGGCCCTCGACGAGCTCGGTCGCGAGGTGCTCTCCGGCGCAAGCCTGCGCGAGGCGCTGCGCGAGCTGCTCCGCCGTGGGCCGGAGGGTCGCCGGGGTCTCGACGACCTGCTCGCCCGCGCCCGCCAGCGCCGCGAGGAGGTGCGCCGACGCGGTGACCTCGCCGGCACCCTCGACCGCGTACGCCAGATGCTCGACCAGGCCCTCGCCGCCGAGAAGGACACCCTCGCCCGTGACCCGAGTGACGACGCCCGCATGCACGAGATGGAGCTCGACACCCTCCCCGACGACACCGCGCGGGCGGTCCGGGAGCTTTCGTCGTACGACTGGAAGTCCGACGAGGCACGGGAGACCTACGAGCAGATCCAGCAGATGCTGCGTAGGGACGTGCTCGACGCCCAGTTCGCCGGGATGAAGCAGGCGCTCTCCGGTCAGGACCCGGCGGTCAGCGAGGCCGTCCGCGACATGTTGGCCGACCTCAACCACCTGCTCGCCGCGCACGCGAGGGGCGAGGACACGACCGACAAGTTTGCCGAGTTCATGGACAAGCACGGCGAGTTCTTCCCGGAGAACCCGCGCAGCACCGACGAGCTCATCGACCTGCTCGCCCGCCGCGCGGCCGCCGCCGAACGCATGATGCGGTCGCTGTCGCCGCAGCAACGCGACGAACTGGCCCGGCTCATGCAGGAAGCGCTGGGTGATCCCAATCTGGCCTCGCAGCTGGGACAGCTCCGCGACAACCTGCGGGCGCTGCGTCCCGGACTCGAGTGGGACGCACGCGCGCGGATGCGCGGGCAGGAACCGCTCGGCTACGGCGAGGCGGTTGAGGCGGTCGCCGACCTCGCCGACGTGGAGTCGCTGATCGAACAACTCGCCCAGGAACACCCTGGTGCCACCCTGGACGACGTCGACGTCGAGGCGCTCGAACGCCAGCTCGGACCGGGAGCCACGGTCGACATGCGGGCCCTGCGCCAGCTGGAGCAGGAGCTGGAACGCCAGGGCTACGTCGCCCGCGGGCCCGACGGCCTGCGCCTCACTCCGAAGGCGCTGCGCCGGCTCGGCGAGGCCGCGCTCCGCCGGGTGTTCCAGGAGCTCGAGTCCACCGGACGCGGTGACCACGACGACCACCGCACCGGCGCCGCCGACGAGCCGGTGGGGACCAGCCGCGAGTGGCGGTTCGGCGACGAGCATCCCCTCGACGCGACGCGTACGGTCCACAACGCGGTGCTGCGTTCGGCCGGCACCCGCGGCGGACCGCCCGTCCAGCTGAGCGTCGAGGACTTCGCGATCGCCGAGACCGAACGCCGGTCGTCCGCGGCCGTCGCGCTCTGCGTCGACCTGTCGTACTCCATGGTCCAGGAGGGCCGCTGGGGTCCGATGAAGCAGACGGCGCTCGCACTCTCGCATCTCGTCGCGACGCGGTTCCGGCAGGACGCGCTGGAGATCATCGGCTTCGACCGGGTGGCGCGGCGGCTCTCTCCCGTCCAGCTGGCCGAGATCGAGCCCGACTGGATCCAGGGCACCAACCTGCAGCACGCGCTGATGCTCGCCGGCCGCCACGTACGCCGGCACCCCGACGCCGAACCCGTCATCCTCGTGGTCACCGACGGCGAACCCACCGCGCACCTGCTCGCCGACGGCGAACCGTTCTTCTCCTGGCCCACGACGAACGAGACGCTGCGGGCGACGATCGGCGAGGTCGACGCGGTCACCCGGTACGGCGCGACGTTGAACTTCTTCATGCTCGGCGAAGACCCGGGGCTGGCGCGCTTCGTCGACGCGGTGGCCCGGCGCAACGGCGGCCGGGTGTTCACCCCTGACCTCGACCGGCTCGGCGACTTCGTGGTGGCCGACTACCTCCGCGCCCGCCGCGGCTTCCGCCGGTCTGCCTGACACCCTGCTCATGCCCGCGGAGCGAGCGCATGGGCGACTGACAAGAGGGGCGCCGGAAGGGGAGCGGGTCATCCGCGCTCGGATGGCAAGGCTGAGGAGAAGGTGCACTGGGTTTGTGCGCGCGCAATCTCCCGGGGTTCCCGCGCAGATCGTGGAGCTTGCGGAGCGATTTCGTGGGGTGGGGCGAGAACGCAGCCAGCCGGGATGCGGGGGCCGCGAGCCCGGCGACTTCCCTATTGTCGGTCGCTCATAGGGTGGACGGCTATGTATGACCGTCTGGTGTGGATCGACTGCGAGATGACCGGGCTCGACCTGGGAGCCGACGCGCTCGTCGAGGTGGCCGCGCTTGTCACCGACGGCAACCTCAACGTGCTGGGCGAGGGTGTCGACCTGGTGATCAAGCCACCCCAGCAGGCGGTCGACCAGATGCGTGACGTCGTACGCACCATGCACACAGCCTCCGGCCTGCTCGAGGAGCTCGCGGGCGGGGTCTCACTCGCCGAGGCCGAAGAGCGCGTTCTGTCCTATGTCCGTACGTACGCCCCGGAATCCAACAAAGCTCCCCTCGCCGGCAGCACGGTCGCCACCGACCGGGCGTTCCTCGCCAGGGACATGCCGGCACTCGAGGGCCACCTGCACTACCGGATCGTCGACGTCTCCTCGATCAAGGAACTCGTCCGCCGCTGGTATCCGCGGGTCTACTTCGCCAGCCCCGACAAGGCCGGCAACCACCGGGCGCTGGCCGACATCCGCGAGTCGATCGACGAGCTGCGCTACTACCGCGCGGCCGTCTTCGTCCCTGCGCCGGGACCGGACTCGGCTGCCGCCAAGACGATCGCCGAGGAGATCCGCGGAAAGCCGACCGGCGGCGGCTGATCTCGGTGCAGGAGCTTGCAGGGTCCCAGCTACACTTGGTGGGCCGCGGAGCGCCGCTTCGCGGCAGTCGTCCGTAGGGACGCTGGTTCGGCAGTGCTGGATCGGTGTACGTACGGCCATGGTGGGTGTAGCTCAGTTGGTAGAGCACTGGGTTGTGGTCCCAGTTGCCGCGGGTTCGATCCCCGTCACTCACCCCAAGGGAAAGCCCAGGTCAGAGCCATGATGACCTGGGCTTTCCGGTCTTCCGAGGCGCTGACGGGCGCTCTGCTGGCCGGTTAGGGGCGAACCGGGGGTGATCTTGAGCGGGACCGCGCTTAGGGTCGGGCGTTCGCACTTATCCAGCCTGGCTTCCGTTGAACGAGCTGAGTTGAGGCTCGCACCCATAATGCTTCGATGGCCCCGGAGATTGATCAGCTTGAGCGTCGGATCATGGAAGCTCTGAACAGCAGGGTGCCTGTCGCGGCTCTGGCGGAGTCGCTGGGTGTCACCGATGCTCGGGTGCTTTGGCATCTCGAACGGCTCGCCGCCGGCGGCTACGTGCATGGGGATGGCGCCGACGGGGACTGGCGAAGGACGTCGGCCGGAGACGAGGCGCTGGGCGAACCCGTTGCTGGCCCCAAGACGGATTCCTACCCGGCTCGGTTGGTGTACGACTATGGCCAGGCCCTCGTCGAGGCCGAAGCTGGCATGTATGGCGCCGAGTACGTACAACGGTCCGGCGAGCACGCGTCTCGGATGTCTCACGCCCAAGCCGCCGAGTTCACCGACCGGCTGCTGGCGCTGGTTGACGAGTACTTCGCACCGGGACGTGGTGACCGCGCCGGGTTGAAGTACGGGTTCCATTGGATACTGACGCCAGTCGACTTGCGCCCGCTCGACGACTGAGGTCTACATCACGCCTGCGGCAGGTGATCCGCGGAACGATCGGCAGGTGGTCAGCGACACCCAGCACTGCCGCCCAATGATCATCTCCGTGGTGCGTGGCCGAACTCCTAGATGGAGGCGGGGATTGTGGTCGCGTTGTCGGGAAGGACCGGCAGCGGCCAGGCCGGACCCCGCCGCCAGGTCAGCCACTTCTCGTCGAACGGCCCGGTGCGTTGCTCGAACATCCCGAACGCCTGGTCCTTGGCGCGTTCGATCTCCGCATGCTGGGCATCGGTGACCAGGCCGAGCCGCCTGCCGTGGGCGTAGTCGTCCTCGTCCTTCCACTCGTGCGTTCCGTCCTTGTCGAACACCAGGTCGAGGATGTGGTCGCAGGTGTCGATGCCGATCGGCGTGCGGCGATAGGGCTGCTCGAAGTTGACGTACCAGATCGCCAATTCACCGCTCGGCTGAAAGAGCAGCAGGACACTGAACCACACGTCGGGGAGCTGGAAGCCGAGGATGCTGCCGTCTCTGAACACCGACGTGCCTAGCGACCATTCACCGGACACCTTCTCCGCCAGCCTGCGCCGCGAGTCGTCACCGGAGCGCCAACTGGTGTTCGCCGTCAGCTCGGCGCCTGACCAGCACACCCAGGCGATCTCGTCACCCGTGTCGTGCACGACACGTGCTGGCCACGCTGACCGCACCTTGCCACGGAACATGTCACGCCGCACGGCGACCTACCTATGTCGAACCGGGCCGGTACCGAACACGTCACGCCCTCGACCATAGGCGAGCGCGCGGTACGCCAGCCTCCGGGGAGGACCTACAGGCGATCTTGGGCGTGAGTGTCAATCCGTCCAGATGCTGGCGCGAGCCATAGTGCAGTCAGCGGGGATTTGTGTTGCTGAGCGAGGCAAGGATGTGGAGGAACAGCGGTATGCGGTGCCACTTGTCCCGCGTGTCGGCGCTGGTCGGCTCCCGGAGCCGGTTGATCACGAAGCCGGCGTCGGTCAGTGCCTCGGTGTAGGCCTGCAGCGGCCGGTGTTCGCCGTGGTATGTCATCGTCAGGCCTTCGCGGGCGCGCGTGGTGACGTAGCGCTTGGGTTGTGTGTAGGACTCGTCGATGACGAACGGCCGGCTCGAGTTGTCCTTGTCTCCGGGAAAGTGGCCTGCCGAATTGATGGGGTGCACGATCGCCATCACCAGGTGCCCGCCGATCGTGAGGACTCGGGCGATCTCCCTGAAAGCCGCTGGCATGTCGTCGATGTCGTGCAGGGACATGAACGCGACAGCGCAGTCCGCGGTGCCGATGGCCAGCGGGAGCTCGGTGGCATCGGCGATGATCGCGGGGACCGGTTCGACAGGGTGCGCTGCGGCGGCGCGGCCCATGGCCGGCGAACGGTCGATCGCCAGGACCCGGTGTCCCATTGCTTGCAGGTCGCGGCTCACCCGACCTTCGCCACATCCGATGTCCACGGTCAGGTGGCCAGGGCTCGGGATCAGTGGCATGAACACTTCCCGGTGGCTCTTGTAGCTGTCGAGTCCGGACCTGGACCAGGCGATCCATTCATGTGCGTGCGAGTTCCAGCCGTCGGCGAGTGAAACTGTTGGGTCGTCGTCGCCGTTGAGGCTCGTGTGCGCGGCTCGTGTCAGCCGGTAGTACTCGGCCGACCACAACTCATCTCGGATCGCCACGTCCCTGTCAAGCTCCGGGGCGCGGACGAACCCAGCGTTCCTGGCCACGTTGGCGCTGGCATTGTTGCCGGCCCTCACCCACAGCCTCAGCTCGTCGAGGTCGCTGGTCTCGAAGGCGCATGCTGTCATCAGTCGAACGGCCCGTGTGGCTACGCCGCGGCCGCGGGCGGCCGCGGCTACCCAGTACGAGACGTGGCCGGTGGCAAGATCCAGAGAGGCATTCCCGAGCAGTTCACCGGTACTCGCCCAGCGGATGGCGCCGCCGAGGTAACGCGGATCATCGGCGTGGCGCGCGATGGCCTTAGCCGCCGATTCTGCTGTCAGTTCGGCAGGCTCGGCCGTGTTTCGCTGGATCTCCACTTCCCTGGACTGCGTCGCGTACCAGTCGGCATCGTCGAAGCACCATGGACGAAGCACGATCACGTCGTCAGTCAGGCCCTCTCTGTCAGGGTCGAGTTGGACACGCCGTAGAGCGTGAGATGTGAGCCAGCTGCAGGGCGAGACAGGATGATCGATTTCTGTGACGTTGACGATCGCTGACACTGCGGGCCTTCGGGTCGAT
>JBOHED010000294.1:0-6500 GCA_050700915.1 Actinopolymorphaceae bacterium
GCTGGAGGCTGAAGCAGCCGATGTGCCCGACCGTGCCCGCGAGCTGGCCGCTGCCCACACCGGCACCCACACCGGCACCGACGCGGGTGAGGTACGCCTGTGCACAGTCCTCGATGAGAACGATGCCGTGCTCGTCGGCGAGTGCCCGGAGCTCGGTCGCGGGTGCGGCGGAGCCGAACAGGTGGACGACGACGATCGCCCTGGTCCGGGGCGTGATCCGCTGGCGTACGGACTCCACGTCGAGATTGCCCGTCGCCATCTCGACGTCGGCGAACACCGGTATCGCGTTCTGCAGAAGGATCGGCAGCACGGTGCCGGCGTCGGTGATCGGCGTGGTGATGATCTCGTCGCCTGGTTCCGGATCGACCGCCGCGACCGCGAGATGCAGGGCAGCGGTGCCGGAGCTGGACGCGACGGCGTGACCGACGCCGTAGTAGTCGGCAAACTCCCGCTCGAGCGCGCGGGTCTCACCGCCAACTGTGCAGCCAAGCTGGCCGGAGGCGATGACCCTGCCGAGCGCGGCCAGCTCCTCCTCCCCGAGCGTCCTCCCACCGGGCTGGTTGACGGTGGGGAAGGGGGTGGTGCGGACGGGTTCGCCGCCGTCCCGCGCCAGTGTGCCGTTCGTTCGCCCCGTCACGAAGCACCTCCAGAAGTCCCATCGCTTGCGGTCTGGACCTTATCTCGGTTGCCCCTCCCGCGGGCAGCCGAGCCGCCGCGCTGTCCGGTGTCGGAACCGGCCGCCCGTGTACCCGTGTGAACTGCTTATTGCGTCCTGATCTCGCGCATTGACACGGACTTGGGCGAGCCCTACGGTCGTGACCGGATGTCTGGTCGGGGGTTTCGGAAAACGCGGATCACAGGCTCCATTCACTGTCTCCACTCACAGACTCCACTCACTGGGGCCGGGAAACCCACTGCGCAGACGCATGTGGGGCGAAGAGAGGTACACCGATGGACGAGCGCGGCGCCGCGATGTGGGTACCACCAGTGGGAATGTCGCGACGGGAGGTCCTCCGGATCTCCGGCTTGATCGGGCTGGCCACCGGTGGGTGGTCACTCACCGGATGTGGGCTGTTCGACGCCGGCGACGTCGAGGGGACGGACGGTCCCGGTAAGGGCCGCAAGGACACCTCGGTCCTGCGGATCAGCTTCGTTCCCGTCGAGGTCCTCGACCCGCAGGTCATCACCAACGGCATGTGGATCCTGACCCGCGGCATCCTCGAAGGCCTCGTCACCCAGAACGAGGCCGGTGACGACGTGGTGCCGGCCGTCGCCACCGAGTGGGCCGTGTCACCGGACAACCTCACCTACACATTCCAGCTCCGGGCCGACGCGAAGTGGTCCAACGGCGACCCGGTCACCGCGCACGACTTCGAACGCACCTACCAGCGGCTCTTCACCCCTGCCGGTACCAGCGCCGGCGGAACCACGCTCGGTGCCAACTCCTACCAGGCGTCCACCGGGATCAAGGGCGCCGAGGAGTTCCTTGCCGGCGTGCTCGAGGACTGGTCGAAGGTCGGCGTCAAGGCCACCAGCGACAGCGAGCTGGTGCTGACGCTCGCCAACCCCAACCCCGACTTCCTGCTCGCCCTCACCCACCCGGCGCTGCTGCCGCTGCACATGGACTCGGTGGAAGCCAAGCCCGACGACTGGCAGAACCCGCCGAACTTCGTCTCCAACGGTGCGTACGCGATGCAGAAGTGGACCAAGAACTCCAGCATCCAGCTCGTGCCCAACTCCCACTACTGGGACGGCAAGAACCTCCACCTGGACCAGATCGACGTCAAGCTGGTCGAACCTGCCGCGACCGGGACGGCGACGGTGCCGTACGAGAACGACGAGGTGGACATCCTCGGGATCACCGATGCCGACGTGCTGCGGTTCCAGAAGGACCCGGAGCTGTCCAAGCACCTGAAGTCGGTGACGACGTACAGCATCATCTACCTCGCGAAGCTCCGCAGCGAGAACCCGGCCCTCGACGACGTACGGGTCCGCAAGGCACTCTCCCTCGGCCTCGGCCGGGAGACCCTCGCCGACGTGAGCCCTGGCCTGCACCCCGGCCTCTCCCTCGTCACCGAACGCACCTCCGGCTGGGACGACAGCATCGCCGTCCGGGAGGACATCGACGAGGCGAAGCGCCTGCTGCGCGAGGCGGGATACCCGAACGGGGAGGGCCTGCCCGAGATCAAGGTGCTGGCCGGCGTGCAGACCCCGATGGTCGAGGCGATCGTCGACACCTGGAAGCGCAACCTCGGCATCAAGGCTCGGGCCGACGTGGTCGAGGCGGGTGTCTACGTCGAGCGCCGGTGGCAGGTGCAGAAGGGCGACTACATCGGCTTCTACTACGGCACCTTCGCAGGTTTGCCGACGTGGCCGACGATGGTCGGCACGCTGTGGTCGCCGAAGGACATCCAGATGATGAGCCTGACCGCGGACGTCTGGAAGCGGTACCAGGAGGTGCTGGCGGACACCAAGCTCAAGCCGGCGCAGAAGACCGGGCAGCTGGACGCGATCCTCGCCAAGGATTCCTCGGCCGACTCTCGCCGGCTCGCCGAGATCGTCACCGAGGCGAGGGCAGCCGACGACGAGACGCAGCAGCTCGAGCTGTTCAAGCAGGCCGCGAAGCTGCGGGAGGAGCAGTACCTCTTCGTCCCGGTCGCCTGGGCCGACATCTTCTTCGCCGTACGTCCCACGGTCACGGGCATGCAGCTTCGGCCCTACCCCGACTTCTTCTACCTCAAGCCGCTCGGCCTCAAGGGCGCCTGAGCGGGTCGGGTCAACAGGACAGCACGGCTCGGACCACACAGCAGAACGCGCGTCGGACGATTGGTGGCGCACGGTGAGGAGGTGAGCGGGTGGGATTCGTTGCGTACGTAGCGAAACGGGTCGTCCGCCTGATCCTCTCGCTCATCGCGGTCTCGATCATCACGTTCACGCTGCTGCAGCTGGCCCCGGGGAACTTCGCCGACATCGCCCGGGTGGCGAGTGGCGCGACGAACATCGGCGGCGCAGGTACGGAGCAGATGGTCGGCGAGCTGCAGGCGCGTTACGGCGAACAGGTACCCGGCTGGCAGCAGTACCTCATCTTCATGAAGGGTGCGGTCACCTGGGACTTCGGTCCTTCGTACAAGTACGCGACTCTCGACGTGCAGGAGATCATCGCTCAGGCGTTCCCGGTGTCGGCGACCCTCGCGGTGATCGCCGTGGTCCTCGCGCTGCTCATCGCGGTGCCCGTCGGCGTGTTCGCCGCCCTGCGCCAGAACTCCCTCGGCGACGCGGGAACGATGTTCGTGGTGACGCTCGGGCACGCACTGCCGAGCTACCTGACCGCGGCGTTCCTGGTGCTGCTCTTCACAGCGACTCTGCACGTCCTGCCGTCGAGTGGGTGGGACGGGCCGCAGAACATGGTGATGCCGGTGCTTGCGCTCGCCCTGGGGCCGGCCGCCGTGCTGGCGAGGTACGTACGGTCGTCGATGCTGGAGACCCTGCGGGAGGAGTACGTCACAGCGGCACTGGCCAAGGGCGGGCCCCAGCGCACGGTCATCATGCGGCACGCGTTGCGCAACTCGCTCATCCCACTCGTCACCGTGGTCGGTCCGCTGCTCGCCGCGTTGATGACGGGGACCGTCTTCGTCGAGGCTCTGTTCCGGATCCCCGGGCTCGGGCTCTACTTCGCCGCCGCGGCGGCCAGCCGGGACATGCCGCTGCTGATGGGCACCGCTCTGTTCTTCGCCCTCATCCTCATGGTCACCAACCTCGTCGTCGACCTGGTCTACGGCGTCCTCGACCCGCGTATCCGCGCTGAAGGGGGGTGGGGACGATCGCTACCACGGAAGGACTCGACGCAGACCGAAGCGACACAGGCCGCGACGACGCAGGCCACCTAGCCGGCGCCGGGGAGCGGCACTCCGCACGGGCCCGAGGGCCGATGGCCCGTGCGTGGGAACGCTTCCGGCGCAACCGGCTCGCCCTGGTCAGCCTCGTCTTCTGCGGGCTCCTCGTGGTCGTCGCGCTCGCCGCACCCCTCATCGCGCCCCACCACTACGCCGAGACCGACTTCGCCAACAAACTCGCCACGCCGGGCACGGCGGGCCATCCGCTGGGGGCGGACCTGTTGGGGCGCGACATCCTCAGCCGCCTGGTCTACGGCCTGCGTACGGCGTTGATCGTCGCGTTCGGCGCCGAACTCACCGCGCTCGCGCTGGCGCTGCTCATCGGGCTGGTCGCCGGCTACGTCGGTGGTCGGGTCGAGCAGGTGCTGATGGCACTCACGGACGTGATGTACGCCTTCCCCAGCTACCTCTTCGCCGTCGTCATGGTGACGGTCCTCGGCCGTAGCATCTTCGCCCTCGTCGTCGCCATCGGCATCGCCTCGTGGGTCACCCAGGCCCGGCTGGTCCGCGCGCAGGTGCTCACGATCAAGCAGCGGGAGTACGTCGAGGCGGGCCGCGCGATGGGCGCCCGCGGCCCGACGATCGCCGTCCGCTACATCCTGCCGAACGCGATCGGCCCGATTCTCGTCACGACCAGCTTCGCGATTCCCGCGGCCATCGCCGCCGAGGCCGGCCTGGCGCTTCTGGGGCTCGGCGTCCAACCGCCCACGCCCTCATGGGGCTTGATGATCGCCGAGGGGACGAGATACCTGCTCGCGGCGCCATACCTGCTGGTGTTCCCGGCGGTGCTGTTCGCGCTGACGCTGCTGGCATTTACCTGGGTGGGCGACGGGTTGCGGGACGCGTTCGACGCGAGTGGGGACCAGCGATGAGCGGCGACCAGCAGCCGGCGCCAGGGGCGCTGCTGTCCGTGCGCGACCTTCGGACGCAGTTCGCCCGTGCCGGTGACCCACTCCGCGCCGTCGACGGGGTGAGCTTCGACGTCCAACCCGGCAAGGCGCTCGCGATCGTCGGTGAGAGCGGCAGCGGCAAGAGTGTCACCGTGCGGAGCCTGCTGCGCCTGTTGCCACGCACGGCCCGCATCACCGGCGGTCAGGCGTACTTCCGTCCGAGGGGTGCGGACGGTCGCGACCTGCTGGCGTTGTCGGGGCGGGAGCTCCGCCGGATCCGGGGCCGCGACGTCGGCATGGTCTTCCAGAACGCCATGGAGGCCATGAACCCCACCCTCACCCTCGAACGCCAACTCACCGAACACCTGCTCTGGCACGGTATCTGCGGCAAGGCGGACGCGCGGGCGCGGGCGGTCCGGGCGCTCGGCGACGTCGGAATCCCCGAGCCGGAACGCCGGATCCGTACCTACCCCTTCCAGCTCTCCGGCGGCATGCGGCAGCGGGCGATGATCGCGATGGCGATGGTCACCGAACCCGCCCTGCTGATCGCCGACGAACCCACGACGGCGGTCGACGTCACCGTGCAGCGGCAGATCCTCGACCTGCTGGCGGGACTCAAGGACCGCGGCACCGGCGTCATCATGATCACCCACGACCTCGGCGTCGCCCGCTACTTCTGCGAGGACGTGGTGGTGATGTACGCCGGCTGCGTGGTCGAGCGCGCTTCCACCCACGAGCTGCTCGACACACCGAGCCATCCGTACTCCGTGGGGCTGTTGGGTTCCAGCGTCGAGCTGGGTGAGAGCACCCGTGCGCTGGCGCCCATCCCCGGGAGCCCGCCCGACCTCGCCCACCGACCCGAGGGCTGCCCGTTCCATCCCAGGTGCGTCCACGCAGAGACGCCGCGTTGCCAGACCGAGCAGGAGCTGATCCCGCTCGGCGGCGGCCGGGAGGCCGCCTGCTGGAAGGCGACCGGTTTGAAGGCGGGGACCAATGCCTGACGCGACGGACATGTTGGTCCGCCTGGACGACGTGACGAAGGTCTTCTCCAGCCGGGCCGGTGAGGTCCGCGCCGTCGACGGGGTGACGCTCGAGGTCCACCGCGGCGAGACGCTCGGCCTGGTTGGCGAGAGCGGCAGCGGCAAGTCGACAGTCGCCCGGTTGCTGATGGGCCTGCAGCCGCCCACCTCGGGACGGGTGCACTTCGACGGACGGGACCTCGCGAGCCTACGTAGCCGTGAGCTGCGGGCGACCCGGCGCCGGATGCAGATGGTGTTCCAGAACCCGTACGGCTCGCTCCTCCCCCACTACAGCGCGGTCGGCAACGTCATGGAGCCGATGCGTCTGCATGGCCTGGGAACCAAGGAGTCACGACGTACGAACGCCCTGCGGCTGCTCGATCTCGTGGGCGTGGGTACGCGGTTCGCCGACCTGTACCCTCGGCAGTTCTCCGGCGGCCAGCAGCAGCGGATCGCCATCGCCCGGGCCCTCGCGCTCGAACCCGACCTGCTGGTCTGCGACGAACCGACCTCGTCGCTGGACGTGTCGATCCAGGCGCAGATCCTGGCGCTGCTGCTCGACCTGCGTACGGAGCTGGGACTCACCTGCCTGTTCATCTCGCACACCCTGGCCGTGGTCGAACGCCTCGCCTCCCGGGTCGCCGTGATGAATCAGGGCGTCGTCGTGGAGGAGGGATCGACGACCGGCCTCTTCGGAG
>JBOHED010000295.1:0-4393 GCA_050700915.1 Actinopolymorphaceae bacterium
CCGGCACACCTCGTACCTCGGCGTACCTCCGCGGGGGCTCCTCGCGCTCAGGCCTTCTTCTTCTGCCGACGCTGCCGCGGCAGCGTGATCCCCATCAGGTCGGCGGCGAGGTTGCGCAACGGCAGTCGGGCTGGTGACTTGGGGGCGACCTCGGCCAGGGTCCTGCCCTGGGCGATCGCGGTGTCGAACGAGACCCGGTCGTAGGGCACGCAGACCACGGTGTCCACGCCGGCGTACCTCCGCAGCGCCTCCCGGATCTGCCCCTCCGCGTCGCCACCGACCGGCCCTCTCCGCATGCAGTTGACGACCACCCGGACGGCGACGCCGGGCACCGCTTCGCGGAGTTCCTCGAGGCCGCGGATCAGCCGCTGCAACCCGATCGGGTCGGCCGCACCGACCGCGATCACCGTGGTGGAGCGTTCGATCGTGGTGAGCGTCGCGCCGTTGCGGCGTGGCGCGGCGGTGTCGAAGGAGATCTCCTCGTCCTGCTCCAGGCAGAACCCGCAGTCGACGACCGTTGCGGCGGCCAGCTGGCGGGCGAGGTCCCAGACCTGCTCCAGCGCCGAGGCACGAAGCTCCGGCCACCGGTCGGCGCGTTGGATTCCGGTGAGGACCCGAAGCCGGGGAAGCACCTCGCGCGCGTGCCGGGCAAGGCCGGACAGGTCGAGCGAGCCGCTGTTGGCGGACCGGCATGCCGCGGCCAGACCGGGCGCCTCGTCGAGAAGCCCGAGCGCCTGCGCCACCACGCCGCCGTAGACGTCGGCGTCGGCCAGCAGAGTCGGTACGCCGAACGTCGAAAGCTCGGTCGCCAGTGACACCGCCACCGACGTACGACCGGGCGCTCCCGCCGGCCCCCACACGGCGATCAGCTGCCCGGTACCCGTACCCGACTCGGGTTGCGGCACATCCTGCGTCGGCGGCAGCGACGGCATCGTCCGCCACGGGTTGGAGACGGCGAAGTCCGGCTCGGGATTGCGCCCGTTGGAATGCGCGATCTCCACCGACTCGGCCACCGCGCCGGCAAGCACGTCGGCCGGAGCGTCGGCCGGGACGACGCGGGAGATGCCGATCCGGTGCAGGCGTTCCTCTCCCTCGGTGTCACCGGGCGAGACGACACCGACGACGGCGACACCGCCGGCGATCAGTCGGGCGACCGCCTCGCGGTCCAGCCGGCGCAGGTCGGCGGAGAGCAGGACCGCCCTGGCCTGGCCCGACTGTGCCGTGGCGAGGAGGTCGGACAGGTCGACACAGCGACGTACGACGTCGAGACCGAGTGAGCTCCGCTCGAGAGCGGACACCAGATCGGACTCCCATCGCGCGCCGGTGACCGCGGTCAGGACGGGGAGGGCCACGATCTCACCTCGGCTCTCACGATCTCACTTGGGTTGGGGGGCGACATGTTTGACGACGACCGCCTTCGCGTTGGCCGCGTGTGCCACCAGCGCTTCGAGAGTCATGCCGTCGCTTACGCCGTCGCGTGCCAATCGGATGGTCGCGCTCGACTCGCCCCCCGCGAGGCTATCGCCCTCCGGAACGTCGACGACGATGATGTCAGTGGCGCCGATCACCGCATCCTTCGGTGGGAACGTGTCGTCCTCGGCTGCGACGAAGTAGACGTCCACCCGGTCGCCGGCGCGCAGTGACTTGGGCAGCAGACCCGCCTGGACCGGGATCGGCGCGTCGTCCAGCTGCCGGTCGGGTTCGTCCGTCCAGGAGTCGCGGGGAAGGAACTCCTCCCCGCCGACCGAACGGAGCATCCTGGCGCCCTCCGGGATCTCCTCCCGGGCCGACACGTACCGGTCGGCGTCCTCCTGGCTGGTGAACTGCACCTTCCTGGCGACGAGGGAGTCCTGGGTGAGTGGCATGGCCGGCTCGAGCCTTGTGCCTTCCTTCAGGGCCCAGACCTCGACCGTCTGGTCGGCCGCGGCGACGACCCTCGCACCCAACACCATCGAGACCAGCACCAGCAGGATCCCGATGAACAGCTTGGGATCGAGCCACCGAGGCCGCGACTGCCGAGTGGCCTTGGGAGACGGCACATCCGACAAGGTCTTCCTCCGGATTCGCAGGGTCTGGTGGTTTCGCGGGCCTAAGGGCGTCGAGACACAGTACGACACCATCCGTGACAGGCGCGCGGCCCGGCCGGATCGGGCCGCCACCTCCGCCGGCTACCCTCACCGAGTGTTCGGCCATGCGTACGTTCCGCACTCGCAGGGTGGGGTGGAGGGCGAGATCGGTGCCAGCGACCTGTGGACAACCGAACGCAACCACAAGCAAACGCGTGGCAGACTGGCTACGCGCCACGTTCGGAAGGAGCACCCCTTGCCCGTCACGCCGAGGTTCTTGCAGCTGGCCGATGTTGCGGACGTCCTCAACATCTCGGCCGCGCAAGCCTATGCGTTGGTTCGCAGCGGCGAGCTCCCCGCGATCAAGATCGGCGGCCGCGGTCAGTGGCGGGTGGAGGCCGCGGCCCTCGAGAAGTACATCGAGCGGATGTACTCCGAGACCAAGGACTTCATCTCCGCCCACCCCTACGGCAAGACCGAGGACTTCTAGCGTCCTCCCGTTCGATCTCTACGACCGGCGTACGAACGAGACGCCGGCGAACGGAACGGTCCGTACGCCCCGGATGTCCCTGGTACGCCTGATCTCCGCCTGACCGTGCTCGGCCATCTCGAAGAAGTCGGCACCCACCCGGTCGATCGTCCCCGTGACCGCCGTCGCATCGCGGAGCGCCACCAACACCGCCGCCCGATCCCGGGCGATGCCGCGCAACGCGAAGCCGAGTGTGAGTCTCGCGGCGACCTTCCCCTCGCTGCCAGGCGCCGCCGTCAGACCGCCGAGCCCGGTGATGCCGGTGATGGCGTCCAGCGGGACGAGCGCCTCGAGCCGGTGCTCCTCCGCGACCAGCAGCCAGTCGGACCCGACGCCCGCGACCGTTCCGGCGATCTTGCCGCCACCCAGCGTGTGGACGGTGACGGGATGGCCGAACGTCGGTCGTAACCGGTCGACCAACCGGAACCGCGCGACCTCCCGCCTGGTCCGGTCGGCCAACTCCGAGGTGAGCTCGGCGGCTTCGAGCTCGGCCATCTGAGCGTCCAGATCCGCGAAGAGACTTTCCCAGCGCACCGGGCCACGGTACTGGTCCGCCAGGCCTGACGATCGATCCACATGCAAATGTACGCAAACACAAGTAACTGCAGCGATCGCGCCGAGTTCGTGGTCGTCCGCGCGCTATCTCGCCCTCCGACGCCCTGACAAAGGACGAGGCGCTTTGAACCCTCTGGGACGGTTCCTGCGTCCAACCATTCATCGGGACATCCGCACCTGAACGGCATCCTTGCTGGTCAGGGCGTACATCTGGGATTTCGGGAGGGACAGCGTCGCGAGTCGTACGACAGCAGACAGGTTGACAGTGCCGCTAACGGCAGAGTATGAAAGCAAACACAAGCAAACGAAGGGTTCGGAGGCGAAGCGATGAGGATCGTCCGTCGAGTGCTCTCCCCCGTCGGGGTGCTCCTTGCATTCGTCGGCGGCGGCTGGGCGCTTCGCTGGTTGACCGCTGGCAGTGTGACCGCTGTCCAGGGCCCCAATCCGACCTTCGACGCGCTCCTGGTCCTCGTCGTCGCCGTCCTCGCCTGGGCCTGCTTCGCCTGGCTCGCGCTCGGCACCCTGCTCATGGCGCTCTCGGTGATCCCTGGGGCACTCGGTTCGGCCTGCGGCTCACTCGCCGACCGACTCACACCCGCCGTCTACCGGCGGGCCGCCCGCGTCGCACTCGGCATCTCGGTCGCCGCCGGGCCCGTCCTCGGCGCCCTGCCCGCCAGCGCCGCGACGGTCGACCAGCCGACCCAGGCCGCTGCCGCGGCCCAGCTCCTTCCCGGTCTCGACCGACCCGGCACGATCGACGGCCAGGTCGACCACCAGCTCCCCGGTGGCGTCCAGCTTCCGGCCCTCGACCGGCCGGGCGGACTCGATCGGCCCGGAAGTCTTGACCGGCCGGGAGGCGGCGACCTCCTGGACCAGCTCCCGATGCCTGACCGCCCGATCTCCGACCACGGTGCGGGGCAGTCGTCAGGACTGCCCAACCCGGACCGTCCGATCTCCAGAGACCCGGTAACCCGGCCGGCGGTCCGAGACGTCGACGACCAGCAGCGGGTCGTCGTCAAGCGTGGCGACAACCTGTGGAACATCGCCAAGGCCAACCTTCCCGACGGGGCCAGCAACGCCGAGATCAACCAGGCATGGCACCGCTGGTACGACGCCAACCGGCAGACCATCGGGGACAACCCCGACCTGCTCCTGCCGGGCCAGATCCTCACACCACCGCAGCGGTGACCATGCCGCAACGACCCGACCACCACCAGCCGATCAACCAGCAGAACCTCGACCA
>JBOHED010000296.1:0-2443 GCA_050700915.1 Actinopolymorphaceae bacterium
ACCGCGCACTGGATCGAGTTCCACCCAGTAGACGTCACCTCGACGCATCCCGGATCCCGTCGCCAGCCGTCGAGTCCCACGCGGCTTCGCTGTCGATCCACTCGTCACCGGCCTCGGAGTAGGCGGCCTCGAGCGCGGTCAGTTGTAGCGTCTTCACCGCCTCGTGGATCACCGACGAGCGGGACGGCGCCCCCGTTCGACTGGCGTAGTCATCGAGGAATGCCACGTCCTCCTCCGACAGGCTCACACTCAGTTTCATACTACTTATGCTACCCGACTTGCTACCTCTGGCCACCGCGGAGCGATCACCGCCCGGAGAATGATCACGCATGCGTGATCATTACCAACGAAAAAAAGCGCCAAATTTGCCGCGCAATGTGGGGAAACACCACGCATGCGTGATCAGTCCTGCGCGCTGCGGGCAAACTCGGCGGAAGCCCGCGAGGGACGGGACGCTCAGCGCCGGGCCGCGCCGGACGTGGGCTGTTCCTCGGCTTCGACGACGAGTTCCTCGCTCCAGAGCCGCCGCATCTCCGGGCAGGTACGCAGCAACTCGTCCAGGTCACCCGACCCGACCACCTCGCCCCGGTCGAGCACCACCACCTGGTCCGCCCGCTCGAGCGCCGCCCGCCGGTGGGAGACCACCAGCAGCGTCTCCGGGCCTTCGCCGGCGCGCGCGGCGTCGGCGATCCGGTCCCACAGCAGCTGCTCGGTCTCCACGTCCAACGCGGACGACAGGTCGTCGACCACCAGCAGGTCCGGGGACCGGACCAGTGCCCGCGCCGCCGTCGCCCGCTGCACCTGGCCGCCGGACAGGCGTACCCCCCGAGGACCCACCACGGTGTCCAGCCCGGACGGCATGTCGGCAAGGTCGTGCTCGAACGCCGCCAACCCCAGCGACCGGTCGAGCACCTCGCCGTCGACGGGCCAACCCAGGAGCAGGTTCTCCCGCAGCGACTCGGAGAACAGCCGCGGCACCTGCCCCGCATAGGCCGCCCGGTCCGGCACCAGGAACGTCCCAGGGTCGTCGACCCGCCGCCCGTTCCACCTGACCGACCCGCGGTCCAGCGGGAGCAGGCCGAGCAGGGCCCGGACCAACGTCGTCTTGCCCGCGCCGACAGCACCCGTCACCACGGTGAACGAACCACGCTCCACCCGCAGGTCGACGGCGTGCACACCGCGCCCGCTGGCGTCATGGCGTACGGACAGACCGCGAGCCTCGAGCACCTCCAGCCGGTCAGCGTCGGCACGCTCGGGAAGCGCGGTCATCGCCGGCGGCGGGTCCTCGTCGAACCAGACGCCGCTGCGCCGCGACAGGTGGTCGGCATCCTCGTACGTCGCCATCAGCCGGCTCAACCGCTCCGTGCCGACGGCCGCCTGGGGCAGCTTGTACAGCATTCGGCCGATGACCCGCGGCAGCCAGGTGAGCCAGCCGACGTAGCTGATGAACAGCGCGAAGTCGCCGACGGTGAAGTCGCCGCGCCGCATCGCCGGAGCCGCGAGCAGCAGCACCAGGCCGATGCTCACCTCCACGGTCGCACCGGTCGCCGTGTCGAGCATGTCCATCGCCAGCCGGTCCTTGACGGCGGCCTGCCGGCGGGCGCGGTTGTGCGCGCGCAGCCGCTCCAGAACCGGCCCTTCGGCGCCGGCGGTCTTGATCGCGAGCACTCCCCCGAACGTCTCGCCGATGTAGGCGGTGACGATCGCCCCGAGCTCGCGCGCCCGGGAGTGGATCCGCCGGATCACCGTGCTGAGGGCGCGGGTCAGGAACACCACGACGGTCAGTGGGAGCACCAGGACGACCGTGATCACCGGGTCGATCGACGCCATGATCGCCAGCGCCCCGATGCCGAACAACACCGCACCCAGCAGATCGACGAGGTTGTCGGTGACACCCACCACGTCGTGAACGTCGTCACGGAACCGCGAGACGGCCTCGCCTGACGAGTGCGGCAGTCGACTGGCGGCCGGACCGCGGGCGGTCAGGATCGACCGCAGCGCATTGGTGCGCAGGGTGGTCTCGGCGGCGTTCCACCAGTACGGCCAGACGTTCAGGGCGCCCCAGAAGATCGCGCCACGGCTCGCCTCGACGGCCACGAACGCGGCACACAACCACATCGACGCGTCGAGCGAGGCGATGCGCTGCCCGCTGATCTGGTCGAAGAGCGCCTTCAGGACAACGCCGGTGAGCAGCGGTACGACAATGAAGCCGGACCAGAGCACGGCACCGATCAGATAACGGCGCCGGTCGACGACGATCATCCGGCCGATGACCAGGAGCGCCGGTGCCAGCGAAGCCCACCAGGACTGCTTCGCCTCCGGGTCCTTGGCCGGCTGCCCGTTCATCGGCGTACCTCCGTTCCGCTGCCCCTGCCCACCTGGCTGGCCAGCCGGTCGGCCGGCGATCGCACGTCCGCCGGGCCGCCGTTCGCGTCGCCATTCG
>JBOHED010000297.1:0-8822 GCA_050700915.1 Actinopolymorphaceae bacterium
GCGGGCCCCACCCAGATCGGCAAGAACCGTTCGCCGTCGACCTCCCGGAGCAGGACAATCGGCTGGTTCGAAGGCATCTCTACCCGGACACCAACGACGTCGAGCTCGCGCACTCGTCCACACTACCCCGGCCGGTTGCCGGCGAGTCGACCGACGCTCTTCACCGCCCGAGTCCGGTCTTCACCAGGAGCGCGTGCAGGCGCACGGCGAGCGCCGCCAGCTCCCGGATCCGCTCCTCCGTACGCGCACGTGAGTCCATGCCGCGCTGTCGCGCCAAAGGTGCCACCACCTGCTCGATCAGCCCGACCTCGCGGTCTGCGGCCGTACGAAAGGCACGAAGATGGCGCGGCTCGAGCCCGAATCCCGCCAGCTCTCCCGCGGTCTTCGCGATCTCGAGTGCGTCCTCGTCGTAGTGGTCCCTGCCATGCCTGGACGCTACGAGGCCGTACGACTCGAGCTGGTCCAACAGGTCGGAGTCGATCCCGGCGTCCTCGACGAGCTCCTTTCGCGACGGCAGGACCTCGGAACCGTTGGGCCCGAACGACCCCGCACCGAGTTGGTCCACCCCACCGGTCACCACCCGTGGTGACGGCGCGGACGGCAGTGCCCGACCTGGAAGCTGCGGTGGTTCGAAGCCCCGGTCGAGCGCGTCGAGGTGGTCCTTGATCACCCGCAACGGAAGGTAGTGGTCGCGTTGCGCGGTCAGCACGAACCGCAGCCGCTCGACGTCGTCATGACCGAACTTCCGGTAGCCCGACGGAGCTCGCTGCGGCTCCACCAGGCCTTCGGCCTCGAGAAAACGAATCTTCGAGATCGTGACGTCGGGAAACTCGGGCCGCAGCCTCGCGAGCACCTCACCGATGGAAAAGCTGTGGGACCGCGCAGACGCCGCGCCACTCACCGAAGAATTCCTTGCACGTGTTGCAGATGAACCCTCCGACGGAGAGCGTCGCTCACCCTGTTTCCCCCTCCGGCCCCCCGTCCCAACCAGCACCGGTCCGTTCGGGTGCGCCCGTCATGCCGAAACCGCGCTGGCTCGCGAAGTAGACCAGGCGGAACTTGCCGATCTGCACCTCGTCACCGCCGATGAGCAGGACCTCGTCGATGCGATCGCGGTTCACGTAGGTGCCGTTCAGGCTGCCCACATCACGTACGACAAAACCTTGCGGACGGCGACGGAACTCCGCATGCCGCCGCGAGACCGTGACGTCGTCGAGGAAGATGTCGCTCTCGGGATGCCTGCCGACCGTCACCACGTCGGCGTCGAGCAGGAACCGGCTACCGGCACTCGGGCCACGTTGCACGATGAGCAGGGCGCAGTCGTAGGGCAGGGCGTCGACGGCCGCCTGCTCCTGCGGACGAAGCTCGGCCTCGGCGCGGTCGTATTCGGGCTCGAGGCCAAGTGAGATCGTCGCGGTCTGCTCGACAGGCCGTTCTCCCCCCAGTGCTCTGCCGCACTGCGAGCAGAACCTGCTGTTGTCGGCGTTCTCATGCCCGCACTGAGTGCAGAAAGGCATCGATGACCCTCCCGTGGCGGAACTCGACGTCGGCTACGTTGAACTCGTCCACCGCACACACCCTAACTCTTGACCAATGGTCGAAGTGGGCAGCCCGGAGCGATTGCTCCATCAGCGAACCAACCGGGTCGGAACGGTGGATGAGCCGCTAGTTGGGCGGCGGGCAACGCGTGCTCAGGTCTGCTCGACCTGCGCTTTGTACGCCGCGGCGTCGAGCAGGGCGCCGAGCTCGCCCGGATCGCTGGGCCGCAACTCCATCATCCATCCTTCGCCGTACGGCTCCGCGTTGACCAGCTCGGGCCGCTCGTCGAGCGCCTCGTTGCGGGCGACCACCGTGCCGCTCAGCGGTGCGTACAGCTCGCTCACGCTCTTGGTCGACTCGAGCTCTCCCACCACCGCACCGCGCTGCACCTGGTCACCGACCTGAGGCAGGTTGACGTAGACGATGTCGCCCAGCGCATCCTGGGCGTAGTGGGTGATGCCGATCCGCACGGTCCCCTCGGCGTCACCGGGATCGCGTACCCACTCGTGCTCGCTCGTGTACGTGACGTCCTCCGGGAACACCACCGTCTCCTCGCTGTCGACAAAACGTTCCGGGCAGCGCGACCAGATGCGACAACGCACCAGCGAACCGTCCGCGGAGACAGGTTAGCCGCCGGACTCGCGTGTCTTCTCCGGGGCCGGTTGAGCGTGGCGGGGCGCGGCCGGCCGACTCAAGGACTCGATCTGGATGTTCGACTGCTTCAGGACGGTGGCCTGTCCGCCCTTCTGGCTCACTTCGTCGATGACGCCGCCCGGGATCTGCATCGCGGTCGCGAGTGTCCCCGTCTCGCCGATCGCATCGATTGTGTAAGGAGGTGGAATGAGCCGGCCGTCCACCAGAATCCCACCCTGGCTGTCCAGCACGTAGCTGCCGGCGACGAGCCGGACACGATCGTTGATCTCGATCGACTCGGCACCGGCGTCGCGCAGCTCCTCGATCGTGTTGAGCACCAACGATGCCGTGACCGCGGAGCGGGTGTCGGAGATCGTGAGCCGGATGCCCGGTCCACTTGCCTGGAGCGTGCCGGCAAGGATGCCAAGCGTCTCGGCGCGTGCCTGGGCCTGGTCGACGGCCGCGCGCGTCCGGTCCGCGCCCGACACCAGCTCCGCCCGGGCCGCCTCGAGCTCGCCGATCTCCGTCTGCAGGCGTCTGGTGCGCTGTTGCAGGCCGTCGAGCATCTGGATCAGCTGTGGCTTGTTGGCGCTGGAGAACTCGTCGTCGGTACGCAACGCCTGCACCTGGATGGTGGCGGCGAAACCGAGGATCGCCAGCAACGCCGCACCGGCCAGCTGCGCCCGGGAGATGTAGAGCCGGAACGCACTGTTGAGCCGTCGCCAGGCAGGATCGCGCGGCTTCTTGGTGCCAGTCGGCTTGGGCTTCTGTTCGGCCATCGCGTTCGTACCACCCATCACGCCTTGAACAAGCGCCGACGGATCGCCGCCATGTTGGAGAAGATCCGGATACCCAGAACGACGACGACACCGGTCGACAGCTGGGCGCCGACGCCGAGCTGGTCGCCGAGGTAGACGATCACGGCAGCGACCAACACGTTGCCGATGAACGACACGACGAATACGCGGTCGTCGAAGATGCCGTCCACGAGGGCGCGCAGGCCTCCGAAGACCGCGTCGAGGGCCGCCACGACCGCGATCGGGAGGTAGGGCTGCAGCCACAGCGGCACCGCCGGTTGGAGCAACAGCCCCACGATGATTCCGACGAAGAGGCCGATCGTCGCGATCACTGGGCGCCTTCCATCCGCGCGTACCGAAGTTTGTTGCCGGAGTCGGCGGGCAGGACCAGCTCGTCGACGGTCCCCGTCTCAAGCCCTATATGGTGCACTTCCTTGAGCCGGAACAGCCACTCGCCGCCCGGGCTTTCGGCGAACCGGGCCTCCAGCGTGTCGGGATCACCGATCGCCTCGACCACGTAGGGACGCGCGAGCGGGCGGTAGTCGACGGTGATGGACCTGTCGGCCCCCCGGATCGCGGTCAACGCCGTCAGCCGTTGACCGTTGATGGAGATCGCTTCGGCGCCGGCCGACCACAGGCCGTTGACCACCTGTTGCAGGTCGATGTCGAGGATTCGCCCCTCCGCACCCGACGCGCCGGAAACCTCGTCGACGGGTGCGTCGTCGATGACCAACCGCACACCGGGGCCCTCGACCCGACTTGTCCCGGCCAGCACGTCCAGCGCGGCAAGGCGTTCGCGCAGGTCCTGGCCGCTCGCGGTGCTCTCCAGGACGTCGTTCTGAAGGACGGTGACCTCCTCCTGCAGGACGCCGGCGTCGGCGCGCAGGTCGTCGGTGCGGACGGTCTCGGCTTGGATCCGTTCCAACAGCTCCGCCTTCTCCTGCGCCACCGCCGGGGCGGACTGTCTGGTCTGGACCGCGGCCACGGTGAGGAGTAGGCCGAGCAATGCTAGCGCGACCAGCGTGGCGCCGAGACCGCGGTGTGAGCGGGACCGCCCGGGACCCTGACGTGCGGCGGCCGCAGTGTAGCCGTCGTCGAGGGCCAGCGTGACGAGCCCGCGCATGAGCGACATCGAGTCGTCACGCCTGAGACTCGTGCCCGGGCGCGGCCATCCGCCTGGGCGCGCAGCGAGCTCCTCCCGCTCCCCTGAGGCCATGCGGGCCATGGTGTCATGACGTGCCCCCGGTCGAACCCGCACGGTGATCACAAAAGACGATCATCAGGGCCGGAGGCGAGACGCTAGCGGCCGGCCCGGGTCACCAGATCCGCCCACCGGTGCGCGAGGGTCGTCGCGGCCTCCGTACTCGCCCCCTCCGCCCACACCCGGGTCACCGCCTCGGTCGGGTCCGGCAGGACGAGGGCCCACGACCCGTCCGGCTCCAGTACGCGCACACCGTCGGTCGTGTCGAGCGACCTGCTGTCGGCGGCCTCGATCGCGGCCCGCATCACCGCACCCTTGCTGGCCCACGGCGTCGGGACCGCGAGCTGGACCACGTGGGCACGAGGGATGCGGGCGTTGATCTCCGACAGCGGTAGCCGGGTGCGGGCCACCACGCCGAGCAGGCGTACGAACGCGGCGAAGCCGTCGACCGCGTTGGAGAACTCGGGCACGATGAACCCTCCCCGGCCGTCCCCTGCGAGGAGCAGGCCGTCGCTGGCGGCAGCGGTCGCCAGGGCGTCCGGCGCGGTCGTGGTCCAGTGGATCTCGACGTCGTGGAAGGCCGCGACCTGCTCGGCCACCCTGGTCGTCGTCACCGGGAGAGCGACATGGCCTTCCGACGCCTCGGCAGCGATCAGGTCGACGAAGACGAGCAGCGCCCGCTCGTCGGCGATGACGTTGCCGGTTTCGTCGACCAGCGAGATCTGCTCGCCCAGCGGGCCGAACCGTACGCCGAATGCGGCGTGCGACGACGCTACGACCTCCGCCAGGCTGGCGATCGCGTGGGTGCGCTGCTCTGCCGTCTCGGTCGGGCTTCGTTCGTCCAGCCCGGCGTTGACCATGAACGCATCGACCGCGAGCTTGCCGAGCAGGCTCGGCAGCAGCAGGCCGGCGGTGCCGCGACCGGCGTCGACCACGATCTTGAGACCCGCACCGGCCACGCCCGACGTGTCGATGTTGGCCAGCAGGTCATGGACGTAGGTCTCCGCCACCCGGGACGGAAACGTGAGGTCACCGATCTCGCCGGGGAACGCCCGGCGGAACTCCTGCCGGCCGAGCACCCGCTCCACCTTGCGCCGCGCGGCGAGCGAGAGGTCTGCACCCGTCTCGTCCAGGAAGATCAGGTCCACCGAGTCCGGCCGGCTGGGGGTGGTACGGATGAGCAGCCCACCAACGGCGTTGCTTCTGGACGTCTCCAGCCGGGCGACCGGGTTGGGTGAGACCTCGAGGTCGCAGACATTCAGCGCGCTCGAGGTGAACGCCGCGATCGCCGCCCGCTTGAGCGCCCTGGCCGACCGCGACGTGTCCCGCGCGGTGAGTACGGTCGCTCCCTTGCGCAAGGTCGTCGCGTAGGCGCTGGCCAGCCGCACCACCAGTTCGGGGGTGATCTCGACGTTGACGATCCCGCTCACCCCGCGCGGCCCGAAGAGCGCCTGGCGACCCTGCGACTCCCAGATCACGCTCTGGTTGACGACCGCACCGGCTTCGATCGTCTTGCTGGGATAGACCTTGATCTCCGGGTGGAGGACGGCCTCCTCCTCGATGACGCAGTCGTCGCCGACCACGGCACCGTCGTCGATCCGGGCTCCCCGCATCACGTCGGTGTTCTTGCCGACCACGCACCCGCGCAGGTTGGAGTGTGCGCCGATGTAGGCGTTGTCGTGGACCACGGCCCGGTGCAGGAACGCTCCGCGCCGGATGACCACGTTGTCGCCGACGACGGTGTGGTCGCGCAGTTCGGCGCCACCTTCGACCTTCGCGTAGGCACCGACGTACAGCGGACCCTTGAGGGTGGCGTCGGGGTCGACGTCGGCGCCTTCGCCGACCCAGACACCTTTGGAGACCTCGAACCCGTCGATGTCGATCTGGATCTGGCCGTCGAGGACGTCGTAGTTGGCCTTGAGGTAGCTGCGGTGGGTGCCGACGTCCTCCCAGTAGCCGTCGGCGACGTAGCCGTAGAGCGGCGCGCCGGCCTCGAGCAGCCGGGGAAACACGTCGCTGGACCAGTCGACGTTCTCGGCGGCACCGACATGGCTCAGGATCTCCGGCTCCATGACGTAGATGCCGGTGTTGATGGTGTCGGAGAAGACCTGGCCCCAGGTCGGCTTCTCCAAAAAGCGCTCGATCCGGCCGTCGTCGTCGAGGATCGTGATGCCGAACTCCAGCGGGTCGGGAACCCTGGTGAGGCACACGGTCGCGAGGGCGCCGGAACTTCGGTGGTGTTCGACCAGGGCAGTCAGGTCGATGTCGGTGAGGGCGTCGCCGGAGATGACGACGAACGTGTCGTCGGACAACGCGGCAGCGGCGTTCTTGACGCTCCCGGCGGTGCCGAGTGGCTTCTCCTCGGTGGCGTACGTGAGGTCCATGCCGAGGTCCTCGCCGTCCCCGAAGTAGGCGCGGACCATCGAGCCGAGGAAGTGGACCGTGACAACGGTCTGGGTGAGCCGGTGCCGCTTCAGCAGCCGCAGGACGTGCTCCATGATCGGCCGGTTGACGACGGGAAGCAGCGGCTTGGGCATGCTGGTGGTCATAGGTCGCAAGCGGGTTCCCTCACCGCCTGCCATGACGACCGCTCTCACATCCCCCTCCTCTCCCGGCTCCTAGCGGCGGAGCTGGCCTTCCTCCGACACCGGTTGGACCGGTGGAGTTCGGCGAAGCAGCTGGGACGCCTGGAAGCCGTAGAGGACACCTGCCCACCAGTAGAGCCCGGTGCCCCAGATGGCGAACGCCCACCCCAGCACCTTGGCGACCGCGGCGAAGGCGCCGCCGCCGTCGCCCAGGAACAGCAGGGGGAACGCATACAGCAGGCAGAACGTCGCGGCCTTGCCGAGGAAGTGCACGGGAAGGGTCCCGTGACCGCGCCGGCGGAGCACCAGGATCAGCCCGAAGAGCAGGACGTCACGCAACGGGATGAGGACGGCGAGCCAGAGCGGGATGACCTCGCGAAGCGCCAGGCCGACCAGGACGGCGAGGATGTAGAGCCGGTCGGCGAACGGGTCGAGCAACTTGCCGAGGGCACTCACCTGGCCGAGTCGCCGGGCGAGTTGCCCGTCGAGCCAGTCGCTGAAACCGGACAGGCCGAGCACGATGATCGCCCAGCCGTCGGCCTTGGGGCCGAGCACCAGCCAGAGGAACAACGGGACACCGGCCAGTCGGGCGAAGCTCAAGAGGTTGGGCAGGGTGAACACCCGAGCCCCGTCACGCGTCTCTCTCGGGTCCGCCACTGCCGCCCCCTCCGGCCCGCCATCCACCACGGTGGGCCTGCCGAAACCCTATTACCCGCAGACCACACTGGCCTCGATCCGCACAATCCCGCCGGGTTGGGACCGAACCACGGCGAATCCGGCAAGCCTCTCCGCAGCTGCGTCGCCGGTCAGCCGGCCGGTGCGAGGCCCGGACGCTGGTCCGGCGAAGCGGACGAATCCTCGCGCCTGGTGGCATGGTCGGCTGGCCACCGGGCGTCCGTACCGACGGTAACCAGGCGCTGGGTCGCCCGGGTGAGCGCGACGTAAAGAGTCCGTGTCCCGACCGGGCTTTCCGCCGCGATCTCGGCCGGCTCCAGCAGCGCGACGGCGTCGAACTCGAGCCCCTTGCTGGCGATACCTGTCGTCACGACGACCCGATCCCACTCGGCCACCCAAGCGGCCACAGCCTCGGCCCGCGCCCGGGGGGCGATGACCCCGACGGTGCCCTGCACGGAGTCGAGCAGGCCGAGGATGCTCCGGCGAAGGGCGTCGGTCCGCTCGGCCTCCGGTACGACCACGTGCTCCGGTTCGTGTCCGGTGGCGCGAACCGCGCGCGGGAGC
This sequence comes from Actinopolymorphaceae bacterium, assembly GCA_050700915.1. Taxonomy (GTDB): domain Bacteria; phylum Actinomycetota; class Actinomycetes; order Propionibacteriales; family Actinopolymorphaceae; genus Thermasporomyces. The sequence continues at coordinate 7,995 of JBOHED010000297.1, forward strand.
GGCCGGTCGGGGATCTCGGACCGGATCACCCGTGCGGCAAGGTCGAAGATCTCCTGGGAGTTGCGGTAGTTGGTGCTGAGGTGGAACGCCCGCTTGGCCTGGCGGCCAAGAGCCGCGTCACGGGCCGCGTCGGCCTCGGCGATGTCGAGCCACGCGCTCTGCGCAGGGTCACCGACGACCGTCCAGCTGGCATGCCGGCCACGTCTCCCGAGCATCCGCCACTGCATGGGCGAGAGGTCCTGTGCCTCGTCGACCAGGACGTGTGCGTATCCGTCGTACTGGGTCGCCCGTTCGGCCCGCGCCCGCGCGGCGTAGTCCCGGTCGGCTGCGGTGGTGACCTCGCGTACACCCTCGATCTCGAAGGGGTCCCCCCGCGCCGGCGGACGCGGAGGCTCCCCCAGCAACGCGTGCAGCTCGTCGAGCAGCGGTACATCCTCGACGGAGAAGCCGGACCCGGCCGCGGCACCGGACCACGACCTCGCCAGCGCCTCGACCTCGGGCGGAGGTAGGACTCCCTTGGCGGCCTGCCGGAGCTGGTCGGGATCGGTGAGCTGGCCGAGCACCTGCACCGGCGTGAGCACCGGCCACCATGCGTCCACGAACTCCTCGAACGCGTCGAGGTCGGTGACCGACTCCTCGAAGTCCGACCGGGCGCCGCGCCCGTTGGCGGTCGTACTGTCGGCGGACGCCTTGCGCCACAGAGCGGCAAGGAGGCCGCGGACGGCTTCGCCGCGGGCCCGGTTGCGGCGGCCGCCGCGCTGCAGGACAGTACGCCGGACCTCGGTCAGGTCGGCGGCGTCCAGCCGTAGCACCCGCCCGCCGACATAG
>JBOHED010000298.1:0-3993 GCA_050700915.1 Actinopolymorphaceae bacterium
CCCACTTCGTCTTCGACGGTGCGTCGACGGTGTGGCTGCACCTCGCGCGGCCGAACCCGATCTGGGCGTACCTGGAGGAACGGCCCCGCGCCCTGCTGTGCGTGATCGACGACTACGTGTACGCGCCCTCGGACTGGCAGGCGATTCCGGGCACCCCACCGGAGCTGGGCATCCCGACGTCGTACTACAGCACTGTCCAGTTGGAGTGTGACGTCCGCATCGTCGACGATCCGGCGGAGAAGGCCGCGTTGCTGAACCGACAGCTCGGCCACTTCGAGCCCGGCTCGGGCAGGGTTCCGGTCTCCGCGACCGACGGTCCCGACCGCCGGCAACTACCCGGCATCCGCGGGATCGAGCTGACCGTGACGGGCGTACGCGCGAAGTTCAAGTACGCAGGCACCAAGGAGCCCGACCATCGGCGCGAGATCGCCGGCCGACTGGCTGAGCGCGGCGGCCGGTCCGACGCGGCCGCCCGGGCCCATCTCCTCCGCCGCCTCGACGAGCAGAGCTCCTAGCCCGGTCCTCCACGCCTGTGCCGAGTGTGCGCAACCAGTCGGTTCTCCGCGCGCCAGCACCTACAGGTTGCGCGCACTCGCACGGGTCGGGGTCAGCCGGAGCGGGTGCGGCTGCTGGTGCCGGTCAGCGGTAGGACTTGGCCTGGAGCTCGAAGAGTTCGGCGTACAGGCCGCCGGGCCGGGCCACCAGGTCGGCGTGGCTGCCGGACTCGGCGATCCGGCCCCGGTCGAGCACCACGATCAGGTCGGCCATCCGTACGGTCGAGAACCGGTGCGACACCAGCACCGTCACCCCGCCGGTCGAACGGCGCACGGTGTCCGCCGCTGCGGTCCAGCGTTCGAACAGGCGGTGCTCGGTTTCCGCATCGAGGGCCGCCGTGGGCTCGTCGAGGAGGAGCAGCAGGGGAGAGGTACGCATCATCGCCCGCCCGATCGCGAGCTTCTGCCACTGACCTCCGGAGAGGTCGATCCCCCCGGGCCAGGTCGGGCCGAGCTGAGTCGCAAGGCCGGCTGGCAGTGTGTCGAGGAGGTCGCCGGCGCCGGCCCGTTCCAGAGCCGCGGTCGCGCTGGCGTCGGCACGGTGGGCACCGGTCGCACTTGCTCCGGTCGCACTGGCACTGGCAGCGTCGACACCCAGCGCGGCCACATCGCCGATGCCCACCGCCTCGCCCACGCTGAACTCCCACCTGGCGTGGTCCTGGAACGCGGCCGACACCCGGTCCCGCCAGCGTTCCGGATCCAGCGTCGCAAGGTCGGTGCCGTCCACGGTGATCCGTCCGCCCGTCGGCACGTAGAGCCCGGCCAGCAGTTTCACCAGCGTCGTCTTTCCCGCGCCGTTGTCGCCGACGATCGCGACCGTCGACCCGGCCGGCAACCGAAGATCGATCTCCCGCAGCACATCGTCCCGGCCGAGCGGATAGCGGTACGAAACAGAGTCGAGCGCGATCCCCGCGTCCAGCCGGTCTGGGACGCTCGCCGTCACGTCCACCCGCTGGCGCGCCCGTGCCCCGACGTCCTCGAGGTAGACGAACCTGCTCGCGGCGGTGAGCGTACGCAGAACCCACTGCACGATCTCGCCCGATCCGTCCACCAGGCCGAGTACCTGGCCGGCGAGGACCGCAGTCAGCAAGACGTCACCGACACTCGCGCGGCCGCGGACCGCCTCGTTGACGACGAAGACGATCGCGCCGAAGTACCCCACCAGGAAGACGAGTCGCGCTGCGAAGCCGATGCTCGACCCATGCAGTTGGAGCCGTACGTTCGTACGGCGGATCTCCCGGTGCGCGGCGTGGAAGCGGCGCAGGATCTCCGGGGCCAACCGGAAGAGCCGGATCTCCTTCGCCGCTCCCGCGGTCGTGGCAAGGTCCCACAGGTCGCCCGCTCGCCGGCTTGGTGCCGCGGAGAGTTCTATGCCGAGGTTGAACAATCCGTTCGTACGCCGGCTCAGCACCAGCATCGGCACCCCGAACAACGGCAGTGCCAGCAGCAGCGGATGGACGCTCAGCAGCAGCGCCACCGACGCGGCGGCCTGGATCATGACGTTCGTCAGTTGGACGAGGGACGGGATCGCGTCTCCGAACTCCCACTCCTCGTCCGACAGAAGCTCCAGCTGGGTGAGGTGCTCCGGTGTCTCGTGGATCTCGAGCGTCGGCACGTGCCCGACCAATTCGGCGAGGTGACGGTCGATGAGGTGCGCCGCACGTTCGTTGAGCGCCATCCGGACTCGGGAACCGGCGTAGTCGAGGGCGCTGCCCGCCGCGATGGAGAGGCCGATGGTGGCGGCGGCCAGTGCGACCCGGGTGGTGTCCCGCTCGGCCAGCCCGTCGAGAAGCACCTTCAGCCACCAGGCGAACCCGGCTGCCACGAGCGCCTGAACCGTGAAGATCCCGAACACCAGAACCGATCGTCGTGGGTCCGCCCGCCACGCGAAGCCGATCATCACCCTGGCGGCGCGAAGCCGGCTCGCGGGAGCGCGGCTGCCGCCCGGTCGGGCCTGTTCGGTCGACTCCTTGGGTTCGGTCGGCTCGTTGGGTTCGGTCGGTGTCGTCTCAGACATCGTGGGCACCCGCCTTTGCCCCGGTCGGCGAGTCGCCGAACGTACGCCGGCCGTCGTCGGACGTACCCGGGTCCCCGTCGGATGTACGCGGGTCCTCGTCGTGATAGCGCATCGCCTGCGTACGGAAGAGGCCGGAGTACCGCCCACCCGCCGCCACCAGTTCGTCGTGCGTGCCGTCCTCGGTGATCCGACCGCCGTCGAGGACGACGATCCGGTCCGCCCTGCGTACGGTCGAGAACCGGTGGCTGATCACGATCGACGTGAGCCCGTGGGTGAGGTCGAGGAACCGGTCGTAGAGGTCGGCCTCCGCGCGCACGTCGAGGTGTGCAGTGGGTTCGTCCAGCACCAGCACTCGTGCACCGGCGGTGACCGCGGCCATCGCGCGCGCCAACGCGATCCGCTGCCATTGCCCACCGGAGAGGTCCACACCGCCGTCGTGTCGCCTGGACAGCACCGTGTCGAGTCCCGCCGGGAGGCGTTCGACGATCGTGTCGGCGCCGGCGCGGCCCGCGGCGGTGAGCACCCGCGCGTCGACATCGGGCGAGCCCAACCCCTCGACCGCTCCGAAGCCGATGTTGTCCCGTGCCGGTAGCTGGAAGTGGACGAAGTCCTGGAAGATCGCGGCGACGCTTCGCCGCCAGCTGAGCGGATCGAAGTCGGCGAGATCGACGCCGTCGACGGTGATCCGGCCGGCGTCCGGGTGGAGGAGGCCGGTGAGGAGCTTGATCAGGGTCGTCTTCCCGGCGCCGTTGAGGCCGACAACTGCGAGGGATCGCCCGGCCTCGATGGTGAGGTCGAGTCCTTCGTAGACCGGTCGGTCGCGGCTCGGATAGCCGAATCGCACACCCTCGAACGAGATCTCGCGGGTCGGCAGGCCGTCGGCGGACCGTGCCGTGGGATCGGGCGCCGGGGTGACCGCGGCCGCGGCGCGTTCGTGGGCAAGGACGTCGGGCACCGGGATCGCGCCGTTCTCGATCCAGATGTCGCCGTCCTGCGCGGCCAGCGTCGCCATCGCGAAGAGTCCCTGCACAAGGACCGTCAGGGTGGCCACGTCGAGATCATCGCGAAGCGCAGCGCGTGCCGCCAGGACCACCACGACGACGTTGGCCGCTATCACCACGACGGTGAGCAGGGTGGTGGTGCGGTAGCCGACCCGGCGGGTACGCCAGAGCTCGGCCATCACCTGCTTCCACTCCGTACTGAACTTGTCGACGATCCAACCGGTCAACCCGAAGATGCGGACCTCCTTCGCCCAGTCGGGCATGAAGGTGAGCCGGTTGAGATACGTCGCCCGACGCAGCGGCTCGGTCCAGAACGGGTTCGCGCGGTAGAAGTCGGCGCGCAGGTGCCGGCCGACGACGAGCCAGAGGACGAGCAGGCATACCGCCGCCACCGGCCAGATGGTGGTGACCAGGATGGTCG
>JBOHED010000299.1:0-3208 GCA_050700915.1 Actinopolymorphaceae bacterium
AGCGGACCGGCGCCCCGGCGTCGGGGATGCCGGCGATCTGCGCCTCGTAGGTCATGACCCCGACCAGCCGGAATCCTTCGCGTCCCTTGATCTCCTGGGCCAGCGCGGCGGCCTGCGCGGGCTCCCGGACCGGTGAACGCCGGGCGCCGACGTGGAGCCCGAGCGGACGCCACGACGTGTCGATGTCAAGGCAGAGCCGGAGGACCGCGTGGTCCGAACCGAGTACCGCGGTGAGGAGATCGAGCTGCTCCACATCGTCCACGCACAAGGTGATCGCCGCCGCCAACTCCTCCTCGGCGGCGATCCTCGCCAGGCTCGCCCGGTCCACCCCCGGATAGCCCATCACGATGTCGTCGACACCATGGTCGACCAGCCAGACCGCCTCCGCCAGAGAGTACGCAAGGACGCCGCGGAACCCTGGTCGCCGCAGGGCCGCCTCCAGCAGGGACCGGACACGGATCGACTTGCTCGCCAACCGCACCGGGGTCTGGCCCGCCCGGCGGACCAGATCGTCGGCGTTGGCGCGGAAGGCGGCCATGTCGATGATCGCCAGCGGCGGCTCGAGTGCGGCCGTCGCGGTGTCGTAGCGCGCCCGGAGATCATGCCGCTCGCTCGCTGCCATGCGACCATGGTGGCAAATGAACGCCGTCACGTGGCAGAACTGGGCCGGGACCGTCACCTCGCGGCCGCAGCGGGTCTGCACGCCGCGCGACGTCGGCGAGGTCGCGGCGCTGGTCGCCGCCGCGCACCGCGACGGCCGCCGGGTGAAGGCGGTGGGGGCGGGTCATTCGTTCTCCCCCATCGCGACCGCCGACGACACGCTGGTCCGCCTGGACCACCTCACTGGCGTCACGCAAGCTGACGTTGACACCGGCCTCGTCACCGTCCTTGCCGGAACGCCGCTGCACCGACTCAACGTGCTGCTGGACGAGGCCGGCCTGGCGATGAGCAACCTCGGCGACATCGACCGGCAGACCGTGGCCGGGGCGTTGTCCACCGGAACCCATGGGACCGGCGCGCGCCATCCCGGTCTGGCCGCCCAAGTCGAGTCGCTGGACCTGGTCTGCGCCGACGGCTCCGTACGCACCTGCTCGGCACGGCACGAGCCCGACCTCTTCGCCGCCGCCCGGGTCGGGCTCGGTGCCCTCGGCATCGTCACCGCCGTCACGCTGCGATGCGTACCGTCGTTCCTTCTCGCCGCCGACGAACGCCCGAGACCGCTCCGCCAGGTCCTCACCGATCTCGATGCGCTCGTCGACGGCCACGACCACTTCGAGTTCTACTGGTTTCCGCACACCATGCGTACTCTCACCAAGGCCAACGACCGCGTGCCGGCCGGCAGTCCGGCGCGGCCGCTGTCCCGGTTTCGTGCCTGGCTTGACGACGAGTTCCTCAGCAACCGCGTGTTCGAGTGGACCAACCGGCTGACGGCAAGGGTTTCCCGCCTGACGCCGGCGGTCAACTCCCTTGCCACGTGGGCGCTTTCGGCGCGGAGCTATACAGACGTGTCCCACCGGGTCTTCGTCTCGCCGCGTCGAGTCGTCTTCCGTGAGTCGGAGTGGGCGGTGCCGCGCGCGGCTGTCCCGGCGCTGCTCGAGGACATCAGGCGGTGGATCGAACGTAGTCGGCAACACGTCTCGTTTCCTATCGAGGTGAGGTTTGCCGCCGCGGACGACAGCTGGCTCTCGACGGGTTACGGACGTGCGACCGGCTATGTCGCTGTCCACCAGTACCACCGGCTGCCGTACGCACGCTTTTTCCGCGCGGTCGAGGAGATCGTCGCGGCCTATGACGGCCGGCCACACTGGGGAAAGATCCACGGGCTGGACGCTGCCAGGCTGGCAGAGCTGTATCCCCGCTTCGACGACTTCCGACATGTCCGGGAGACGGTCGATCCAGGAGGTGTGTTCACCAATCCCTACCTCGACAGGGTTCTGGGTCCTCGCGAGGCGTCGTAGGTTCGGTGGTCGAACCCTGCCCGGGGCTCAGGGGGCACCCGCCCTCCGGGCCCGTTCGGCGCCGGCCAGGTAGTCCGCCATCGCCTCGTCGTACGCGGCGTGCCGGGCCCAACCCTCGGCCGTCGCGTGATAGCGGTGGTCCCGGATCGTCAGGTCGGCGCCATGGTCGACCAGGAACCGCACCGCGTCGCGGTTTCCGTGCAGTACGCATTCGTGCAGGATGCTGGCGGGTTCGTGGGTCGCCCAGCTGGTGTTGATGTCGGCGCCATGGTCGAGGAGGAAGGAGGCGACCTCGAACTCGCCGTTCATGCACGCCCACGCGAGGGCGACGTCGAGGACCTGGTGCAGGTTGCCGGTGTTCCACCCGAGATTGGCTCTGGTGCGTGGGCTGTTCCCTGGATAGTGGTCGTGCGGGTTGCCGAGGACCGGACGTCCCGTCGGGTCGAACCACCGCCTCACCCGAGGAAGGTCGCCCACACCGGCGGCGTGCGGCAGATCGTCGGGCAGCGGCCAGATACGGGTCAGCAGCGGGACCAGGTGGGCGTTGCCGTACTCCAGCGCATGGACGATCGCCGACGAAGGCGGCGGCGTCCGACCGTCGAGGATCGCGGGTTGCCGTGCGAGGAGATGGCGGACGAACGCCTCGCCGCCGGTCCACGCCGCGCGCTCGAGAAACTGCACCTGAAGATCGACGCCGGACTCGCCCAGCAAGACCGGGTCGCTCGCGAACCACTGGTCGGCCGCCTCCGCGTCATCGTCGTCGACCGCCTTGATGAGCTGCAGGACGACGAAGACCCGCCAGGGTGTGTCAGCCTCGTCTGCGCCCCGGCTCTCCCACTCGCGTACGTGCTCACACAGGAACGCGACGAACCCCGCACGGTCCTGCCACCGGTCGATGCGGTCGCCGAGGTCGGCGTCGAAGGCGACGCAACGATCGAGCAGCAGCGAGGCGACCGCCGCGTGCGCGAACCGGCAGGAATCCAGGAACGCCTGGACCACCGTCGCGTGGGCGACTGTGGTGCCGGGGCCGCGCTTGCCCGCCGACCTTTCTGCCGCATCGAGATGGGTGCGTACGCCGTCGAGATCACCCAGTGCCGCGAGCGTCGGCAGGGTCGGCGGGAGGACGCCCTTGGCCCACAGGAGCCGCAGCATCACGGAGGCACCGGTGCGGATCACCCGCTGTCCCACGGAAGGGTCGACGACCGCACCCGCGTCGATCAGGAACTCGGCGCACTCGGGACGGGTGTAGG
>JBOHED010000300.1:0-6231 GCA_050700915.1 Actinopolymorphaceae bacterium
ACGTAGTGGCGGGCGTGTCGGCAGATGCCGTCCCGGTGCGTCGGGTGACGCCCGGGTTCAGCGGGCTCTTGGAGCTCTTCCGACGGTCTTCCCCATCGTCTTCTCGGCTACCGCCTCTTGGTAGGCCTCCACGACCGATGCGGCATCGCCGTCCTGCTGGATCTTGCCGCGGTCCAGCCAGATCGCGCGGTTGCAGGTGGCGACGACGGTCTTGAGGCTGTGGCTGACCAGGAAGATCGTGCCGGCCTCGTCGCGCAGCTGTTCGATCCGTTCCTGACTGCGCCGCCGGAAGTCGGCGTCACCGGTGGCGAGTGCCTCGTCGATGAGCAGGACGTCGTGCGACTTGGCCGCGGCGATGGCGAACCGCAACCGTGAGGCCATGCCCGCGGAGTACGTCCGCATGGGCAGGTCGATGAACTCGCCGAGACCGGAGAACTCCACGATGTCGTCGTACTTCTCCTTTGCCTCGGCCGGTGTCATGCCCATGGCCAGGCAGCCGAGCACGACATTGCGTTCGCCCGTGAGGGAGTTCAGCAGCGCGGCATTGACGCCGAGCAGGGACGGTTGGGCGCTGGTGTAGACCGCGCCCTGTGTCGGCGGCAGCAGGCCGGCGATCGCGCGCAGCAGCGTGGACTTGCCGGAGCCGTTCCGCCCGATCAGGCCGATCGACTCACCTTCGTACGCGGTGAACGAAACCCCGCGGATCGCCTTCACCTCGCGGAGCGCCGGCGACTTCGACCGCGTCAGCACCCGCTTGAGTGCCTTGGTGGCGCTCCCCTTGCCGGAGGTGCTGCCGTAGACCCGGTAGGTGATGTGCAGGTCATGGGCGACGATCGTCGGTACCCGCTCGGCGGTCTGGATCGTCGCCTGCTCGTCTCTCACCATCTGCTCAGCCACGCCCGTACTTCTCCTCGGCCGCCCAGAAATACACGAACCCCGCGCAGAACACCACCAGCGCCCAGGCCACGGCGAGCACCCAGGTGAACTGCCCGAACCACGCGTCGTGGGTCTGCATCAGCAGGGACCGGATCAGCTCGATGTAGACCGCGGCGGGGTTGGCCATCAGCAGGTCGATGGCCCAGGACGGGACGCTGGTGTCCTGCAGCCGGGCGCCGATCGGAAAGATCACGCCGGACGAGTACAACCAGACCCGGAGCGCGAACGGCAACAGCTGCTGGATGTCGGTGACGGCAGCACCGACCCTCGCCATGATGAAGGCCAGGCCGATGTTGAACACGGTCTGCAGGAACAGTGCGGGAACGAGGAGCAGCCAGAGCCAGGTGATCGGTTCCGGCGCTGTCATGGGTTTGTCGCCGACCAGATGGACCGGCGTGACCAGGACGATCGTGACGAGGACAGCCATCGAGAACATCAGCTGTCGGAGCTCGATCAGTGTCGACGACAGCGGGAGCGTCGCGCGCGGGAAGTGCAGCGCGCGGATGAGCCCGAGGTTGCCCGAGATCGAGCGGGCGCCGGAGGTCACCGAGCTCGTGCTGTAGTTCATCACGAAGACGCCGGTGACCAGGAACGCCAGGTAGTTGGGGATGTCACGGTCCACGCGCAGCACGAGCCCGAAGATCAGCAGGTAGACGCCGGCGTTGAACAGCGGCGTCAGCACATGCCAGAGGCCGCCGAGCATCGACCGGGAGTACTTCGTGACCGACCGGGACGTGGCGTAGACCAGGATGAAGTGCCGGCGCTCCCAGAGCTGCCTGACGTAGGTCGGCAGCGGCGGCCGCGCCGAACTCGCCTTCAAGCCGTAGCTTTCGGCCAGTGCGACAGGAGACTCCGGAGGTGTGACCAGCGTCATACCAGAGGTGGCCTTCCTAGGCGGGTCATGCGCCAGACGGTCTGCCAGGCGATGGGTTTACGGCGGCCGCACGGCTGCCGGACACCTTCGACCAGACCGCCGCACCAGGCCCTCAGCCCAGTGAGACTACGCGTACGACCGAGGGTGAGGAGGATCCAGGTCGCCAGGTAGACGATCGCGACCGGCATCGGGAGGTTGCGTTTTGCCAGCCACACGCGGTTGCGGGCGTTGAGCCGGAAGTACGTGGCATGGCGGGTCGGCGAAGTCGCCGGATGGGCCAGGACGCAGCGGGCGTCGTAGCGGATCCGCCAGCCGGCATAGAGGGCCCGCCAGGCGAGGTCGGTCTCCTCGTGGGCGTAGAAGAATGCCGCCGGGAAGACACCCACCTCGTCGAAGACCGTCTGCCGGATCGCCGTTGCTCCACCGAGGAACGTCGTGACCTCGGAGGAGTCACGAGGGTCGCCGACCCGGATCCGCGGGACGTGCCGGCGGGCGACGACACCGCTGTCGGGGTCGGTGATGCGGAACGACACGATGCCGAGCCGGGTATCGCCGGTGAAGAGCTCCCGGAGCCGCTCGGCGGTGTCCTGGCGGGGGAGCCAGCCGTCGTCGTCGACGAACAGGACGACGTCGGCGTTCGCGGCCTGGACACCGGCGTTGCGTCCGCCGGGGATTCCGACGTTCGTGGCGAGTTCGAGGATCCGTACGCCGTCCGGGACCTTGGGGGCGTCGACACCATTGGCGACGACGATGATCTCGATCGGGTCGCCGTCCTGGTCCTGCACGCTGTGGATCGCGCGCTGGAGCTCGTCGGGTCGGTCACCCATCGTGAGGAACACGCAGGCCAGTCGCTGTGCGCTCCTGCTCATCCGAGTCGCCTCGAGACCAGGACGCTGACCAGGTGCAACACCACCTGGACGGCGGCGACGGCGGCGACCGCCACGGTGAGCACCTGGGTGGCGAGGAGGCTGTCGGTGAGCGCGTCGACGACGGCCGCCAGCACGATGATCAGGGACAGCTCGATGGCCAGGATGATCCGGTAGAACTTCAGCACCAGCGCGACCCGTCGCAGGCTCGCCAGCCGTGGGCTGCGCGGCTCGGCAGCGTCCTCGGTCACCGCAGGCAGGCCGGACTGCACCCGCGCGATATCGACCAGGTCCGTCTCGGACTTGATCAGCACCGCGCCGAGGGCGGCCGCCAGGCCCAGCACGGCGTAGCCGTTGGCCTCCAGCTCGGCCGCTCGGAAGCCGAGGCCGACGAGCAGGGCGGCCTCGCAGAGGTAGTGGCCCACCCGGTCGAGGTACTTGCCGGTGACGCTGGTCTTGCCGGTCCACCGGGCGAGCTCGCCGTCGCTGCAGTCGAGCAGGAGGTAGAGCTGGACGAGCACCGCGGCGAGGAGCGCGCCGAGCAGGGCGGGCAGGAGCACGGCAAAGCCGGCCGCAATGCCGGCGACGATCATCAGCCCGGTGAGCTGGTTCGGGGCGAACCCCCATGCGGCGAACCGCCGGGTGGCGTACGGCGAGATCCTGCGCATGTACAGCCGACCGGCCCAGTGCTCGCCACTGCGCCTCTCGAGCAGGCCGGGCGGCTGGGTCTTGGTCCGCAGCTCAGCGATGGACGGCAGGGAAGTCATGAGTCGCTTCTGCTCTCCTCATTCCGGCTGGCACGCCGGGCGGCGGCGTAGTCGTTGACGGCTGCCATCACCGCGTCCTTGTCGAGGTCGCGGTGCTCCAGGATGGTGAAACGACCGGGGCGGGTGTCGGGTGCCCGCACCACGGCGGCGGCGAACTCCTCCAGCGAGAAGCCCAGCTCGTCCGGTCCGACCGGTAGATCGTGGCGGGCGAGACACTCCGCGATCAGGGCACCCCTGGCGCGGCTCGCGGGATCCTCCCACAGCGTCGACGCGAACGCCGCACCGACACCTACCTGCTCGCCGTGGTAGCACGCCCGATCGGGATAGAGCAGATCGATCGCGTGGGAGATCTCGTGGCAGGCGCCACTGCTCGGGCGGGACGTGCCGGCGACGACCATCGACAGTCCGGACAGGACGAGACTCTCGGCGAGGACCCGCAAGAAGTCGTCGTCGGCGATCGTGCCTGGGTGGTGGACGACCGCCTCGGCCGCGGTGCGGGACAGTGTCACCGCCAGCCCGTCGACCGGTTCGCCGCGCAGCTCATGGGAAAGCTCCCAGTCGGCGATCGCGGACAGGTTCGACGCCACTTCGCCGATGCCGGCCCGCACCGAACGCACGGGTGCCTGGCGTACGACATCGAGGTCGACCACCACCGCGATCGGCGCCGGGACGCCGTAGGAGCCGCGGCCCGCGTCGTTGTCGAGGGTGCTCACCGGCGAGGCGATCCCGTCATGGGCGAGGTTGGTGGCGACGGCGACCATCGGCAGGCCGAGCCGGGCGGCGGCGTACTTCGTCACGTCGATCATCCGACCGCCGCCAATGCCGACGATCGCGTCGTAGGAGCGGGTGCGTGCCCGGGTCGCCAGGTCGAGCGCCGCGTCGACCGTGCCGCCGTCGACGGTGTAGAAGTCGGCCTCGACCAGGTGGGTGCGAAGGTCCTCGGCGATCCGGGCACCTGAGCGTGGACCGACCGCGACCGCGACCCGCCCGGCGGTGGAGATCCGCTGGTCGGCGAGGAGCTCACCGAGGTCGGCGATGGCGCCACGGCGTACGTCGATCACCACCGGCGTGGTGATCATCCGGGCTAGCAGCGGCACTCTGGCTCCGTCATCCCCGTGCTCGTCGCTGGGTGCGTCCCCGTCCCCGCTGAACCCCTCACTGTACGCAGGGGAGCCCTCGTCATCGCTGGGCCTCCCGGATCACGGTGACCACGCTCCTGGCGCGGGCGAGGTCGGCGGTGTCGTCGATCTCCACCCACGGCACGTCGCCGATCGGCGCGACGTCCACCGAGAACCCGCCGCGGTCGATGAGCTCCTGGAAGCCGTCCTCGTAGTACAGGCCCGGGTCGCGCCGCCACGTTGCCTCGAGCGACTCCGTCAACGCGGTACTCACAGCCGCACCGAGCCGGGCCACGCCGATGTACTCGCCGAACGCCTCGGCCGGGTCCATCAGTTTGGTGATGCGGGTGACGCTGCGCCTGTCGGGGGCGGTGACCTTCATCTCCTCGGCGCCGAGGTCCTTGACCGCGTCGACGGCGAGGAGCAGGGCGGAGTCGGCGCTCGCGTCCATCAGCACGTGCTCGACCGAGACCGGGTGCACCGTGTCGCCGTTGGCCATCAGGACGTCCTGCCCCTTGAACCAGTCGCGGGCGCACCACAACGAATAGCAGTTGTTCCAGCGGAGCGCGTGCGCGTTGTGGAGTAGTTCGAGACTCACGCCGTGGCGGCGTTCGAGGGTGCTCCTGCGGGCGTGGACGGCCTCGGCGGCATGCCCGACCACCACGGCGACATCGGTCAGGCCGACCTTGGCGAAGTTGCCGAGAATGACGTCGAGCGGGGTGAGCACGTCGGCGGGCGCGGGTGAGTCAGCGGGCCCGGACGGGTCGGCGGGCGACAACGGGTCGACGGGCGTGCCGAGCGGGACGAGAGTCTTCGGCAGGACTTCGGTGTAGGGGTGCAGCCGGCGACCCGTGCCGGCCGCGAGGACAAGGCCGATCACCGGGTCCCGCCGCCCTGCGTCACCACGGCGTCGGCGACAGCGGGCGCGGGGAGGGTGCGCTCGGCGCGCGCGTCGGCCAGGGTCGCCGTGACAGCCTCACCGACGATGATCGCGGCGACGACGGCGGTCATGGCGATGAGGCCGACCTGCCACACGGACGCGCCGCCGATCGCGAGGAGGGCGAGCAGGATCATCCGGCCGTCATGGCCTCCGGTGGCGGTGACCAACCACCTACGCGGGACCGCGCCGGACTCCCGCAGCCGGTAGACCGCGTCGTAGTGGTGGAAGGCGCAGGCGGCGACGTAGCAGAACGCCACCGGCAGCGCGTGTGGCGCGACGAGTGCGGTCACCGTGATGGCGAGTGCGTACTCGGCGGCCCGGAACGACGGCGGCAGCACCCAGTCGGCCCAGCCGTTGAGGGGTTGCTGGCTCGCGAACCACACGAGGAGGACGTACCACAGCACGCCCACGATCAGCCAGGACGCACCCACGACCGGGATCACCGTCAGCGAGAACGCCAACGCTGCCAGGGCGATCAGCGTCGTGACCGGTGCTGGGAGCGACCGACCCGGCAGGGCGTGGTGGACGACCCAGCCGATCGGTCCGACGTCGACCATGGCACCCAGCGCGCGGCCCGCCGGCTTCGACCAGGGCCGGTGCAGCCGGCGCAGGCTGCGCAGGAGCCGGCCGAGGAAGGCGTACGTGGCCGCGAGGAACCCGACCGCGAGCAGGACGACAAAGACGGCCCGCGGGGTGGTGAACGCCACCAGCAGGCAGATCAGCGCCGACC
>JBOHED010000301.1:0-3280 GCA_050700915.1 Actinopolymorphaceae bacterium
CGCTCCACCGGCAGGCTGGTACGGAAGACCACCACCTGCCCAGCCTTCACTCCGGCGACGTGCCAGAAGTCGTCGGGCACCCGCGCCTTCGGGCCGAGCATGACCGCCTGGAAGGGATCCTTCTCGATGCCGCGGGAGAGCGAGTAGCGAACGGGTGACCAACCCGGGCCGCCGGGCGGCTGGTCGAGCGGACCCTCGTGACCCGCCGGGAGGGGCGGTGGCACGTCGGCGGCGGCAAGGGGTGCAGTCCGCCAGGCGAACGTGCCCTGCCCGACGAGGACGTCGGACCAGCCGCTGTCGTCGAGGTCAGGCGACGCCCAGTCGTCCACGGAGGCGAGTGTGGACGGGGCCGCCGGCGCGAGCATGGAGGGCGCCGCTGCTGCTGCTGGGGCGAAGATGCCCGTGTCCGGAGGTTCCGGCTGGTGTCGCAGGCGCCACTGCTGGACCGGGAACGGGTCGGTGCTCGCCGGCAGCGCCAGGTCGCCGTAGCGGTTGTCGAGGGTGGGAACGACCGTCGCCGCCCACGCACCGTCCAGCCTGATCTCCGCCAGCTCGGCGACGGCGTCGATCGCCACCCTCCTGCCGCCCACGCCCGCTGCCCCAGCCACCACCGCTGCCCCAGCCACCACCGCGGCTCCGGCCACCACCGCGGCTCCGGCCACCACCGCAGCTCCGGCCACCGCGGGTCCGGTCACTACCGAGTCGGGCGCCGCGAGCCGCCAGACCAGCACCGCGGCCGGTGCCTCGTCGAACCGCACGGTGACCTCGACCGCGCCGTCGTCGAGTCGCCGCACGTCGGCGGGCCGGCTGGTGCCGGACACCGGATCCCACTGCTCGATGTCGTCGGCCTCCGGCTCCAGGCGTACGACCACGGCCTCCCGCCGCCGGTCCGCGTCGAAGTCGTAGCCCTTCTTCCAGAGACCGCGGATCCAGTCCCGGCCACCCGAGAACCGGGTCGCCCACCCGGTCGGCTCGGCCGGTACGAGCAGGACCTCGAGATCGCCCACCCGGCGGCGCAGCGTCGGCCCGTCCGCCGCGACGGGTCGCCCGACCCGGTGAAGGGCAGCCGGCAGCGCCTCCGGCGTCGCCACCTGGACGCCGGTACCCGTGGCAAGCATCAACCGCAGCCGGCGTACGGCGTCCGTACCGTCGTCGGCGTCGGCGTGCTCCGGAGGATCGCCGACGACGACCAGCAGCCCGCCGTCGGCGCAGAAGTCGGCGAGCACCTTCGCGGTCGCACTCTCCAGGAACCGACACGACGGCAGGACGACGGCACGGTACGCCGCCGCCCGCGTGTGCAGGGCGCCGTCCTCGACCCGGGCCCGCGCAACGGTGTCGTCGTCGAGCACCACGAAGTCGCGGTCGTCCCGGTGCAGCACCCCGCGCGCCGGGTCGTGCCACACCATCCGTCCCACGATCGCGTTGTACGTCTCGTGCGCCCGCACGGCGGCCGGCAGCGCTCCCTGCACCAGCGTCCCGGCCTGGACGGTCGCCGACGGGAACAGCACTCCGATGTCGCAGACGTGCTCGCCACGGCTGAGCAACCAGCAGAGCCGGCTCACGGTGTCGGCGAAGTGCTTGTAGTGCCGCCAGTACGGCTGGCGCCAACAGGTACTCGGCGGCGCCCACTCCCACCACCCGCCCCGGGTGGAGTAGTAGGCGGCGTGCGGGTTGTAGAGGTTCGCACCCGCGAGCAGCCACGGCACCAACCAGTCGAACGTCTCCTCCAGCGTCCCGCCCCATCCACTGGAGTGGAACGACTCGATCCACGTCCGCGGCCTGCCGTAGTGCTGGGCAAGCGAGCTGTGGATCTTCGCCTCGCCGTGGTGGTCGCTGCCGGGAGCGCTGAACCACCGGTGCGTACGCAGGTAGTCGGCGTACTGCCGGGTGCAACCGAGCGGCTCTCCCACGCGCGACGGACTCTGCTGGTCGACGCCCACCGTCAGGCCGTGGCGTTCGTGCCAGGCGTGCAGGGGACGGAAGAACGCCTCCTCGGCGAGGGTGGCCCGGACCCGCTGGTAGTCGGCCCTGATACGCGACGCGTCAATGCCGTCGTCGGTCCGGGGTATGTCCTCCCACAGGGCCGCAACTACCTCATCGATCCGGTAGCCGCGGCGGGTCGCGAACTCCGATGCGTACGCGGGACTCCAGCTCGGCATGTTCGGCAGCTCGTCCTGGAAGGACCCGACGATGACGGTGCCGAGGTAGCTGCCGAGACGGCGTTCGAACTCACCGTGTACGACGTCGAGCAGGGCCGCGCAGGCGGCGGCCGACGTGTAGTCGAACCCCTGGCGCAGGGCGTACGCCAGCATGACACGGTGCCGGCCGGGTTCGGCGCCGTCCCAGCGGACCCGACCGCCGACCACGGCCAGGGGGATCGGCGGACCGCTCACGGTGTGCCCGGACGCGGTGGGCTCGGACGCGCCGTTGGCCGAGAGCGGCAGGGCGCACGCAGCGATCGGCGTACCGGCAGCTGGGCAGACCAGCTCGCACGGACCGTCGACGTCCTCCACCACCCGTTCGAGGGAGGCGCCCGCGAACTCCGGATGCGCGGTGACGAGCTGGCCCTGCAGGTTGGCGCCGGAGAAGCCGATCTGGTCGTAGAACCACAGGAAGGCGCCGCGCTCTCCGGCGTACTCACAGAGGCCCTGCCACAGCGCCCACCATTCCTCGCTGAACAGGGGCGGGTCGTCGGCGAGTGAGCCGTACGTCGGGCCGGTGGGCGCGAGGTTGAGGACCACCATGTTGTGGACGCCCGCCTCGACCAGCTGGTCGAGCTGCCAGCGGAGCCGGTCGAGTTCGACGCGTTCGGCGCTCCACCACCAGATCGGCGCCGGAGAGAAGGCGGCCTGCGGGGTGGCGAAACCTTCGAAGAGTTCGCGGTGACCTGAACGATGCGGCACTGCTTCTCCTCGATGACTGTGGTTCCTCGCCGACGGTGTTTCCTCGACGCCGGTGGCTCCTCAAACGACAAACACACTGGCCCCGCGCCCGTTGACGGCGTAGGTTATGCGCAGTTTCAGCTTGCTGAACGGGTGTTCACATATCCGAATCATCGCCGCGGGAGCAGCCGGTGCCACCGGCGCCGGAGCTCGACGAGGGAGCACCGACGTGAACGACATGACCAAGGGCGCGGTGAAGTCCGCCGAACGTACGCTCGCGATCCTCGAACTGATGACCCGGCACGAGCAGCCGCTGACCTTCACCGAGATCGCGCAGGCGCTCCGGTATCCGCGGTCGAGCCTCCACGGCCTGCTCCGGACTCTCGTCGAGCGCGGAT
>JBOHED010000302.1:0-9533 GCA_050700915.1 Actinopolymorphaceae bacterium
ATTCCAGCGCGTGCGCGAGGTCGGCTAGCACGCCTGGATCGTGACCCGCGTCCTCGACCCCGCCTGACCTCAGTCCGGGCCACCGGACGCCCTGACCCGAGCATCCGTATCCGCCCACCGTTGTGAGGGAGAGACATGAACTGGAGAGACCTGCCGCTGGACGACCTTCTGCAAGGTAACGAGGCGGACACGCTGTGTTGGGCACTCGAACGCGTGCACCAGCAGTTCGCCTGGAAGACCGGAGGGCTCGACGCCGAACAGCTGCGCCAACAGCACGCACCCTCGACGATGACCCTGGCCGGCCTGATCAAGCACATGGCGGCCGTCGAGGAGTGCTGGACCGCTGCCGCTCAAGGCCGGGAAGCGGACCTACCGTGGGACTGGCAGAAAGCCGAGGAGGACTGGGACTGGCACTCAGCGGTCGACGACGAGCCGGAGGAGCTGTACACACTCTGGTACAGCGTCGTTGCACGCACCGTCCCCGCCTGGAGAGAGATGGGCAAGGACGGTGGTCTGGACGAGGGCATCTACCGAGGCGAGTGGGAGGGCCAGCCCTACATCGTCAGCCGCAGGCGCATGCTCCTCGACGTGCTGGAGGAGAACCTGATGCACACCGGCCACGCCGACGTCGTACGCGAAGCGGTCGACGGACTGCGAGGCAACGGCCCACGGTAGGCGAGTCACAGACAATCCCATCGCCCGCGCACGCTCACCGCGGTGCGCGAGCGGCGCAAGAGCCCCTACCCGGGCATTCAGGATCCGACGTACGAGCTGGCCCTTCGCGAGCGGGTCGCGGGTGTGGTCGCAGACGAGGGGCCGGCGGCCGCGCTACTGAACCCGAAGCGGGTGCTCGACCTGCTGGACTCGCCGCTCGCGCCGAGCAACTTCGCACCCAGCCCCCGCGCCCTTGAGCAGGTGCTCAACCTCGCCGAGTGGCTCGGCCGCAACCCCGTCCGGCTCGCGCTCAGCTGACGGACACGGCCGGCCGTCGTGGGCTCAGCCGACGAGGCGCGTGAGGACCTCTGGGTCGCGCATCGGCCTGCCGTGACCGAACAGCACCAGCTTGGGGCGTAGCTCGGCGAGTCTGCGCATGGATGTGAGGCTCTGGTCGCGGTTTCAGGTGAGGATGTTCGGCGGCGCGGACGCACGCGGCCGCCCGAGGAACGTGCCGAAGAACACGTCCCCACAGATCAGGATGCCGTCGTGGTCGCGCCAGAGTGCGATGTGCCCCGGGAGTGGCCAGGCACTTCGAGCACCGTGAAGCCGGCCACCTCGTCACCTTCGCGCAGCGCCCGCGCGACCGGGTGCGGGTCGGGCGGCTTCATCCGGGCCAGTAGCGCGGGAACGCGCCCGGGCGCTCGCGCGAGCGTCGCGGTCTCGATCGCCTCGACATCCTTGTGTCCAGCCCACAACGGGATGTCGACTTCTTCGCAGATGGCGTGGCTGGATCCGAAATGGTCCGGGTGCGCGTGGGTGACGACGTGGGCGCTCAACGTGCGGTCGCGAACCTGCCGCAGGATGCGTCGCCGTGCCCGGGGCGTGCCGGCGTCCACCAGCACGTCGTCGACCAGAAAAGCGTTGATCGCGTGGGGAGGGCGACCGAGAAGCTGGTGAACCCCCGGAGCCAAGAGGCGCATCGCGTGATGATGGCACAGCGGCAGAGGTCGGGCAACGTCGTCGACGTCCTCCCCCGCATGCACTTCTTTGAGAGCCGTGACATGGCGGGGATCTTGAGTCATCCTGCCCAGGCGGGCGTCCCTACGGCTCGGCTGCAATCCTGAGCAGGCGAAGGAACAGGTCATGGACCTGCCGGCATGAACGCGGACCCGAGTGGGTGCCACCCCTTCCCGTGATCATGAAGACCTTCGGGGGCCATAGCACCTGGTTCTCTTCATGATCATGGAAGAGTCCTTGTTTCACAGGGCTATCGGGGTCGGGATGTCGGTGGTCACCTCTATGGTTGGATCATGGAAACGGCCACCACGACCGCCACCGGAGCGGGCACCGACACGACCGGGGCCGGCTTCGCTGCGGATGCGTCTCGGCACCCGTTGCCGGTGCTGGTGTCCCGGATACGCGCCCGGCTCGGCGACGAGTTGCCGCCGGTGTTGTGGTCGATGCCCGCAGACGAACTGGTCGACCTCCTGGTCGATCTGCAAACCGTCCGAATAGCCGACGACGGCAAACCAGAATTCATCCCACCCGACTGGATCGACCCCCACCGCAACCCCATACGCAACAACAGACTCCGCACATAGACACCACCGCACCAAGCAAACAACCAGGAACTCGTGGGCGTTAGGACTGTCGGAGGCTAGCTGCGTACTCGGACCGTTGGCAACGTGGGACGGCTCGTGCTTCGCCGTCGCCAGATGACGAGTCCGAGCAGTGTGGCCGCGGTGGCCAGCGTCAGCAGCAGGAGCAGCGCAAGCAGCGGGCCGTCGATGCCGTTGGTCGGTGGCGCGCTTCGGGTCGTCCGCGGCCCCTCTTTCGTCGACTGGGTAGAGGTGCCGCCGAGCCAGACCTGCCCGCTGGCCGCCTCTGTGGAGACCCCCTTGAGCGCCTTTGCGACAGTGGTTCGCGCGCCGGGCCAACTTCGTTCGAACTCTGTCTTGGTGACATTCTGCTTCGGCACATCGGTGAGAACGACGCCGCCGTAGGTGTAGGAGCGGGTGTTGAATTCGCCCTTCGTGTACGAACGGAGATATCGCCGGTAGGTGTCCTTCGGTGTCCAGCTTTTCGTCGCCGGCCAGCGGGTGGCGTCTCCGCTGTCGATCATGTCGGACAATTGCGTCGGATGCATGGCGCTGCGCTCCCGGTACCACTCGGCGGCGATCCGGCTGAGGTAGATCTGCCGCAACGCGGCATACTCGGGCGCGGTGTTCACCGCCTCGATGAGCCGGGGCAGGACCAGCCGGCGATACAGGTCCGCGTTGTGATATTCGATCGCCTCCGGTTGATACGGGCAGCCGTGGTATTTTCCGGTGCCCATGTTCCGGATGTAGTCCTGCTCCATCTTGACATCCAGCGGGGCGTCGATGATGTAGAGCTCCCCGTCGTTGTCATAGACCTTCGCGGGCTTCGGCGTGATCCAGACCCGGTGGGAGAAGCAGCGTTCGCCGTTGTAGCCCTGCAGGCTGTTCCAGAATCGCTTGCCCATCTGGGTATCGGGGTGAATCAGCTGGCCTACCGTCTTCTTCAGTTGCAGATCGGCGTCGAGCATGACCCGGCCGACGTCCGTCTTGTCCAGTCGAGGGCCGACGATTCGGTGCGGCTCGTTCGGATTGAGGTTGACCCAGAAGCTGGACTCCGGCAGTGCCAGCCAGACGAAGAACGCATCCGAAGCGGCGTTGACGCTTCGTGCACCTCCCAATGTGCCTCGGGGGTCCGTCGATCCACCTGGCTTACCGGTGAACGCGTACCGCATGCCGTCCTTCGCCGCTGACGACCGGTCCTCGGCGAGGTACCGCAGCTCCAGTTCGGAGAAGTCGATGCCGCCATTGTCGTGCCGAGCGGGGTCGAGCACCCGTTCCAAGCCTGGCGGGTCCCGCCTGGTGTCGCCTTCTTCGTAGTCGTAGCGCCTGCCGGGAAGCTCGGCTACCTGGAACGGACGAAGAGCTCGGGTGACCTCATCTCGGACGTAGGTCGTGGTGATGATGTGCGCGAGGTCCTCCTGCGCCATGCGTTGCAGGATGCGTGCCAGGTCCCCCTGCGCCGCCCGTCGTTCCGCCTTCTCGCCGTAGGGCACCATGTGGTCCAGGAGATCGGAGTATCGGTGGCAGGCCGGTGAACCCGAATAGCTGCACGGCTCCCGCTCGGTGACACCGTAGAGGAGATCCCTTGGCGTGGCGACGATTCCCGACCGCGGCCGTAGATCCTCGCCCATCTCCTCGAGGAAGTCCTGGTCGATCTCCTTGTTTCCCCTGCGTTCCAACTGCTCGTCGAAATACTCCATGTTGTACCGCAGCCGGAGCAGGATCTCCTCGGCGTGATAGCCGCGTTCTCCCTTCCTGGGCGGGGTGCTCCGGGTCACCATCTGCGAGACGACATCGTCGTCGCGCAGACCCCGTGCGACGAGTTCGTCGTACAGCGCACGGTTGTCGCGCCGCATCTCCTTCGCGGTCATGATCGTGATGTCCACGAGAGGTGGCTCGGCCCGGCTGCGCGACCGGTTCCTCTCGTTCCACTTCGCAAACCACCGCAGCCGTCTGATGGTGTCGTCGTCGTAGTCGGTGATCCGCCACCAGACCGCGGCATAGTTGACCGCGGCGTGCTTTCTCGCCTCACGCGGATCGCCGGAGATCCTGCCGTCGCGCACCCGCTTCGCCCAGAGCTCCCGCTCGCTCGCGCGTTCGTACATCCGATTCGGTGGAACGTCGCGGTCCGGATCGGGTGGGTCCGCGGCGGCGATCGATGTGGCCGACAGCAGCACACCGAGTACCACGACGATGACGCCGAAAAGACGTGATCTCTCCATGCCTCTCTCCTTCTATCCCGCGTCCAGTGCCGGCCAGGCCTAGCTGCGGGCCGGGTGGATCTCGATGTCGGTGCCGGTGAAGACGAGCGCCGCGTAGGCGTTGGCCCGATCGGGAACGATTCCGAGATCGGCGCCGACCACCTTTCCGGTACGCATGTCGATGACCACGGGCCGATCGCCGCGGTCGACGTACGCGTAGTCCTCGGAGATCGTCGAGACCGTGCCGCTCCAGGCGTCCGGTCCGTCGCCGGGCGCGCGTTCCCACAGCACGTCGCCGGTACGGACGTCCAGGGCCAGCGCACCGGATTTCTTCGACGCGCACAGCACGGCAGTGCCACCTTCGCGCATGCCGCACCGCATCTCGGATTTCAAACCGGTCTCGTCGGACAGGGCGGTGTCACCGGTCGCGATCTCCACCAGCCTGGCGCCGAGGCTGTCGTCGTCGACGAGGCTCCATGGCCCGCCGCCATAGCCTTCGTCGTACCGGCCACCGCCGGAGATCTCGCCGGAGAGCTCCGACAGGTTCCACAGGTCGCGCCCGTCGGCGAGGCTTGCCCCGGCGATCGTGTACGTGTCGTCGCCGTTGTCGCGGAAGCCGACCAGGGATCGCTGGTAACCGTCGATCAGCTCGAAATCCGTACGCTGCCACAGCAGGCGCGGCTCCTCCAGCGCGATCGCCAACGTGCCCCGCAAACCGCCGTCCACGGTCCACTGAAGTGCCGCCATGCCGCGGTACGGAGGTCGCCACACCGACGCACCCAGCCGGCCGTCCGGCTCGCCGTCGACATCGATGGGCAGCCGCCAGATCACCTCACCGTCGGCCGCCCGCACCGCGATCACTTCGAACCCGCTCCGCGGCGCGTCTCCGTTCCCCGCCCCGAGGTCGACGGGAACGACGGCGAGGACGGCGGGTACGCCGCCGATTTGCGCCACCTGTGGGGGAAGCACGCGGTACTGCAGGTCCTGGCCCTCGTCCTTGGTCAGGCGTTTGGGTTGATGTGCCTCGTACAACGGCTTGTGCTCGGGCTTGACACGCGTGACGGTCCTGCCGGTGGTCACGTCCACCGCCGTCACACCGGCCTCGTCGGCGATCCAGACGGCCCGCCCGTGCAGGGTGACGGGCGGCTGCTCCATCGGGCCGATCGGAATGATGTGCGCCGGCTCGGGCTCGAACGCCAACGCCGGCTGCGCCTTCGGGTCTCCGTTCAGACCCATGTCCTGGGTACTTCGTGCCTGTGGGTTGCCCTGGGCGTCGCCACGGTCGTCCCGAATCGCCTGACCACTGCAGGCCGCAGTTGCCACCAGCGCGGCCGCCGCCAGGACTACCGCTGGTTTTCGTACCGGACTTCGCATCAGCCCTCCTCGATCTGTGGTCCACGACCGCCCCACTGGCTGGCCGGGCACACACGGAAACCTGACCTATTGCACAGCGGCCGATCCGGGACCCCTCCCGACGCGAGTCAGGCGACGGTTGCTACTCGACTGGTCGTACGCGGTGGGTGTCGTCGGGTAGGCGTTCAGTGAGCCCGCGTTGGTCGAGCAGCTCGAGAAGCGGGACGGCGACCCGGCGGGTGGTGGCCAGGGCGATCCGGGCCTGGCTGAGTGTGAACGGCTGCGGAAGACATGCCAGCACCTGGCACGCCCGGTCGATGGCGTCCGGCAGGAGCACGATTCCGTCGGCGATCTTGCGGAGCCGACCGGACCGGACTGCGGCCGCGAGCTCGCGCGCGCCGAGGCCGAGGTCGGCGAGTCGACGGGAGCCAGGAGCCGCGAACGGGGCTGCCGCGAGGTCCTTCTCGACCATGCGGACCGCCTCGTCGAGCGCGGGTGGAAGTCCGGACCGGTCCGCGCCCCGTGCCTGGACCAGCCCGTCGCGGATGGCCAGACCAGCCGCGCGGAGTGCACCGTCGACAATCTCGGTCGGCAAGTCGAGGCGGTGACGCAGGGCGTCCGCCGGCATGCCCGCGGCGACCGGATGCTCTCGCGCCCAGGTCGAGACATGCGCGTGCGCGTCCTGGACGACCTGGGCCCAGTGCCCCGGGTCGACGTACCAACCCTGGTCCTGTAGGGCGCCGGCGCCGGGCGGAGGCAGTCCCATGGCACGCAGCTCCGAGCCGTGGACAGCGCCACGCGTACGCAGGTGAGTCTCGGCCATCAGCGCACGCCGACGCTCCGGTGTCGCGGCTACCGCTACCTCCGCGAGGTCGTCGCCGCGGTCGCGCGCGGCGCCTCGCCGGCGGAGCGCGGGCGGTCTGACGTCGAGTACGACGATCCCGACCAGCTGTCGGCGGCCCGGGTCGCGAAGCAGGCCGCGGTCGCCGGTCCGCAACGGCAGCGGGCGGCCGAGGGTCAGCCGGGCGGTGGTGGGTCCCAGGCGCCGGACCCGGGCCGGTACGGCAGCCGACCCGACGTGGAGGACGAGGCTGCCCTTGGGTGCGAGATCGGCATCCTCGCGGGAGTCGAACCGCAGGGACACGTCGACCATCTCCGACGTGAGCCACCCGCCGACGCTGAGCAACGCGGTGCCCCGCCCGACCTCCGACCGCTCGACGCCGCGCAGGTTGACCGCCACCCGGGCGACCGCCGGCACTTCCGACTCCTCCCGGCCGAGTGCCTGCAGACCCCGGACCCGGACCGGCCGGCCCTCACCTGGGAGCCCCGGACCTACCGCCAGCAGTTCGTCCCCGGTACGTACGGACCCGGCCGGCAATGTCCCGGTCACCACCGTGCCGGCGCCTCGGATGCTGAACGAACGGTCGACCCACAGGCGTACGTCTGCGGCAAGTTCGGGTTCGGGCAACCTGGCACACAGGGCGCCCAACTCGCGCCGCAGCTCGGCCAGCCCTGCCCCGGTCCTGCCGCTGACCACGACGGCCGGGACCGTCCCGAGACTGCTGCCGGCCAGCCGTTCCAGCGCTTCCGTACGCGCCGGCGCAGGGTCAGCGAGGTCGGACCGGGTGACGACGAGCAGTCCATGCCGGACGCCGACCGCGTCGAGGGCGGCCAGGTGTTCGGTCGACTGTGGTTTCCAGCCCTGGTCGGCGGCCACCACGACCATTGCCGCCGGCACCGGCCCGACACCGGCCAGCATGTGGGACACGAATTGCTCGTGGCCGGGTACGTCGACGAACGCCAGCTGGGCGCGCCCAGATGGCTCAGACAGGACAGACAACTCCGTCCAGGCGAACCCGAGGTCGATGGTGAGCCCGCGGCGGCGTTCCTCTGCCCAGCGGTCCGGTTCCATCCCGGTCAGCATGCGGACCAGGGTCGACTTACCGTGGTCGACGTGGCCAGCGGTCGCGACGACGTACATCAGGACGTGGGCCGGTGACCCGCGACCGCGCGGACGGCGTCTCGGATCAGCTCGTCGTCACCGGGGTCGACGGTACGCAGGTCGAGAATGCACCGGCCGTGCTCGACGTGACCGACCACGGCTGGCGTACCGGTCCGCAGCGGCTCGGCCCACGCCGCCGGCAGGCGGAGGCCCCAGCTGGGCAGTTCGACGTCGGGTGCCCCTCCCCCGCCGACCGCGGAGCGGCACGGCTCGGCGGTCACGTCGCCCGACCCACCGCCCTTGCCTGCGGAACGTTTCGTGAGTGCGGCCGCCAGCGCTTCGGCCCGGATCCGCAGGTCATCCTCGCTGGCAACCAGGGCCGCCGCGACCGGAGGCTCCGGTCCGCGCAGGGTCGCCTCGAGCGCGGCGAGTGTGAGCTTGTCGACCCGAAACGCGCGGGCGGCCGGATGCCGACGCAGCCGTTCCACGACCTCGGCGGCACCGAGTAGCAGCCCGGACTGGGGCCCACCGAGCAGCTTGTCGCCACTCGCGGTGACGAGGGTGGCGCCGGCCCGCAGCATCGAGGTCGCGTCGGGTTCGTCGGGTAGGCGCGGATGGCGGGTAAGCAGGCCGGAGCCGATGTCGACGACGAGCGGGACGCCGAGGCCGGCGAGATCCGCGACCTCGACACCGGCGGTGAACCCGCGGACGACGAAGTTGGACGGGTGCACCTTGAGGACGAAGCCGGTCCGTTCGCCGATCGCGGCGCGGTAGTCGTCGAGGGTGGTGCGGTTCGTGGTGCCGACCTCGCGTAGCCGTGCTCCGCTGGTCGCGAGCAGCTCGGGAATCCGGAAGCCGTCGCCGATCTCGACGAACTCGCCGCGGCTGATCACGATCTCGGCGCCCTTGGCGAGGGTCATCGCGGCCAGCAGCAATGCGGCGGCGTTGTTGTTGACGACGTGGACCGCCTCCGCGTCGGGTACGGCGGCGGCCAGCGCGGCGAGGGCGCCGCGGCCGCGGCGGGCGCGGGCGCCGGTCGCCAGGTCGTACTCCACGTCCGTCGGTCCAGCCGCGGCGACCAGGGCGTCGCGGGCCGCGCGAGACAGCGGTGCCCTACCGAGGTTGGTGTGCACGATGACGCCGGTGGCGTTGAGCACCGGGCGCAGAGTGGTGGCGTATTCGGGCAGCGCGCCGAGTGCGACCTCGACCACCTGGTCGGGCGCGACCTGGCCGGAACGCGCCTGCTCCTGGGCGGCGTGCACCGCGGCCTTGACCGTGGACCTACCGAGCGCGGCGACGGCCGGGGCCAGTCTCGGGTCGGCGAGGGCCACGTCGGTGCGGAGGATGGTCCGGCGTACGTCCATCACTGCTCTGCACCGGCTGACTGTACGGAAGGGACGGGCGTGCGTTCTGGTCTCCTCGTCCGGCGTCGGATTGGCGGCTCCTTCGGATGGGAATGTGGCGGAGGCGGACGGGAATCGAACCCGCCAGCGACAGATCCTGCCGCTCATCGGTGTTGAAGACCGTGCCGGCCACCAGGCCGGAGACGCCTCCATGAACCTCGACTTTGGGGACCTCGACGATGAGGACCTCGACGATGGGACTCTCGACATCCTGGACCCTCGACATCGTGGCTGGCCAGCGACACGCTAGACCCGAGGCGGTGGTGACGATGGTCGCGACGGGCGCGACGAAGATCCGACTGACGCAGTACGCGCACGGGGGCGGGTGTGCGTGCAAGATCCCACCGGGAGAGCTCGAGCAGATCGTGGCCGGGCTCGT
>JBOHED010000303.1:0-5735 GCA_050700915.1 Actinopolymorphaceae bacterium
GGGCCCTTCTTCAGGCTGCGTGGCATCAGTCAGGCTCCCTCTAGCGCTGCTTGCCGCTCTTGCGACGACGGACGATGAGCCGGTCACTGGACTTGTTCTTGCGGGTACGCCCCTCGGGCTTGCCCCATGGCGACACCGGGTGCCGTCCACCGGAGGACTTGCCCTCACCGCCACCCAGCGGGTGGTCCACGGGGTTCATGGCCACACCGCGGACCGACGGGCGCTTGCCCTTCCACCGGTTGCGGCCTGCCTTGCCAAGCGAGATGTTGCTCTGCTCGGCGTTGCCGACCTCGCCCACGGTGGCGCGGCAGCGTACGTCGACCATCCGGATCTCACCGGACGGCATCCGCAGGGACGCCATCGCGCCTTCCTTGGCGATCAGCTGGACGCTCGCGCCGGCCGACCGGCCGATCTTGGCGCCGCCGCCAGGACGCAGCTCGATGGCGTGCACCGTCGTACCGACCGGGATGTTGCGGAGCGGCAGGTTGTTGCCCGGCTTGATGTCGGCGCCCGAACCGCTCTCCACCTGCGTGCCCTGCCCCAGCCGCGCCGGCGCGATGATGTAACGCTTCTCGCCGTCGGCGTAGTGCAGCAACGCGATCCGTGCGGTGCGGTTGGGGTCGTACTCGATGTGCGCGACCTTCGCCGGCACGCCGTCCTTGTCGTAGCGCCGGAAGTCGATCAGCCGGTACGCCCGCTTGTGACCGCCGCCCTGGTGCCGGGTCGTGATCCGGCCGCTGCTGTTGCGTCCGCCCTTCTTGGGAAGTGGACGCAGCAGCGACTTCTCCGGGGTCGTTCGGGTGATCTCGGCAAAGTCCGAGACACTCGCCCCGCGACGACCCGGTGTCGTCGGCTTGTACTTGCGGATAGCCATTCGTTAGTCCTCGCCTGTGTACGCCAGCAGCCGCTAGGAAGCGGGTCCACCGAAGATGTCGATCCGCTGCCCGTCGGCAACGGTCACGATCGCGCGCTTGGTGCTCGGGCGCTGCCCCCAGCCGTGGCGGGTACGGCGCCGCTTGCCCTGCCGGTTGAGCGTGTTGACACCGGTCACCTTGACGTTGAACACCTTCTCGACCGCGATCTTGATCTCGGTCTTGTTGGCGGTGGGTTGCACCAGGAAGGTGTACTTGTTCTGGTCGAGGAGGCCGTAGCTCTTCTCACTGATCACCGGAGCGACCAGCACGTCGCGATGATCCTTGTGGATGTTGCTCATCCGTCAACCTCCCCAGACTCGGCCCCCGTCGACTTCTTCGCCGTCGACTTCTTTGCGGTCGCCTTCTTGGCAGCCGCCCTCTTCGCCGGGGCCCTCTTCGCGGCGGCCTTCTTCGCCGGAGCCTTCTTGCCCGCCGCCTCGTCGGCCTCGACCCCGGCCTCGGAGCCGGTGAAGTCCTCGTACGCCTGCGTCGTGAAGACCACGTCGTCCGAGGTCAACACGTCGTAGGTGTTGAGCTGGTCGGCCGCGATGAGGTGCACGTCGGGAAGGTTCCGCAGGCTGAGCCAGGTCACCGGGTCCGTCCGGTCGACGACGACCAGGACGTGCTCGCGGTCGGTCACCGACCGCAGTGTCGCGACCGCCTGCTTCGTCGACGGTATGTCGCCCTCGACGAATGCCGTCACGACGTGGACGCGACCATGCCGCGCCCGGTCCGACAGCGCCCCGCGAAGCGCCGCGGCCTTCATCTTCTTCGGCGTCCGCTGGACGTAGGACCGGGGCTGCGGGCCGTGGACGACCCCGCCACCGGCGAACTGCGGAGCCCGCCGGGAACCCTGCCGGGCACGACCGGTGCCCTTCTGGCGGTAGGGCTTGGCGCCACCGCCGCGGACCTTGCCGCGCGATTTGGTGGAGTGCGTGCCCTGCCGCGCCGCCGCCAGCTGGCCGATGACCACCTGGTGGATAAGCGGAACGTTGACCTGTACGTCGAAGATCTCGGCCGGCAGGTCGAGCGTGCCGGCCTTGCCGCCCTCGCGGTCGAGCAGGTCGATGGTCGCCGTCACTTCGTCGCTCCCTTCGCCTTCGCGGCGCTACGGATGAGGACGAGCCCGCCGCGGGGACCGGGGACGGAGCCCTTCAGCAGGACCAGGCCCTTGTCCGCGTCCACCGCATGCACCGTGACGTTCTGGGTCGTGACCCGCTCGCCGCCCATCCGGCCGGCCATCTTCACGCCCTTGAACACCCGGCCCGGTGTCGCGCACGCCCCGATCGAACCGGGCGAGCGGTGCTTGCGCTCGACGCCGTGGCTCGCCTTGAGGCCGTGGAAACCGTGCCGCTTCATCACGCCGGCGAACCCGTGGCCCTTGCTCGTGGCCGTCACGTCGACGGTCTCCCCCGCGGCGAACACGTCGGCGGTCAACTCCTGGCCGATCGTGTAGGAGGTCGCGTCAGCCGTACGCACCTCGACCACGTGCCGCCGCGGCGTCACGCCGGCCTTGGCGAAGTGGCCCTGCTTGGGCTTGTTGACCTTGCGCGGGTCGATGGCGCCGAAGGCCAGCTGGATCGCCGAGTAGCCGTCACTGTCCGGGGTGCGGACCTGGGTGACGACGCAGGGGCCGACCTTGACCACGGTGACGGGGACGAGCCGATTCTGCTCGTCCCATATCTGGGTCATGCCGACCTTCTCGCCGAGTAGGCCGCGTACCTCGCGTGCCGCGCCTTGGCTCACAGTCTGAACGCTGCTCATAGGTGAGGTCCTCAGAGCTTGATCTCGATGTCGACGCCCGCGGGCAGGTCGAGCCGCATCAGCGAGTCAACCGTCTTGGGCGTCGGGTCGATGATGTCGATGAGCCGCTTGTGCGTACGCATCTCGAAGTGCTCGCGGCTGTCCTTGTGCTTGTGTGGTGAGCGGATCACGCAGAAGACGTTCTTCTCGGTGGGCAGCGGCACGGGCCCGGCGATCTTGGCGCCCGTCCGGGTCACCGTGTCGACGATCTTGCGCGCCGAACTGTCGATCACCTGGTGGTCGTAGGCCTTGAGCCTGATGCGGATCTTCTGTCCCGCC
Organism: Actinopolymorphaceae bacterium; assembly: GCA_050700915.1. GTDB lineage: Bacteria > Actinomycetota > Actinomycetes > Propionibacteriales > Actinopolymorphaceae > Thermasporomyces. Next base: position 2,997 of record JBOHED010000303.1, read on the forward strand.
ATGGCGTGTTCGCGTCCTTCTCTCGTACGTGCCCCGCGTTCCGATTTCCTCCGACCCCCGAGGTCGGGTGTGTCGTGCACCCAGACCGCACGGATCCGAGGGATACGGAACCGCGAGGGAGTTCGGAGGCCCGGTCGTGCCGGGCGCCAGGTTGTCCCGCAGCCATCCGTCAGGGCCGAGCCGCATCGCGACTCCACCTGCCAGACCACCTCGGGATCGGGGCGGGGTCTCCGGCGCGGCGCTGCCCACGGAAGCAACAAATCCGTGGAAGCACGCCCCGGCGGCCCGCCTAGGCAACTGCGCCAGTATGCCAGAGCACCCGGATTGTTGACCAATCGGGCCCTGCTGACCAAGCGAGGCGGGCCGCTCACCCTTCCGGGCGGTGCGGCCCACCTCGCTTGTCGCTGGCTCTACTTGAGGATCTTGATGACCCGACCGGCGCCGACGGTGCGGCCACCTTCACGGATCGCGAACTTCAGACCCTCTTCCATCGCGATCGGCTGGATCAGCTCGACCTTCATTTCCGTGTTGTCGCCCGGCATCACCATCTCGGTGCCCTCCGGCAGGTGGACGACACCAGTGACGTCCGTGGTCCGGAAGTAGAACTGCGGGCGGTAGTTGTTGAAGAAGGGCTTGTGACGGCCACCCTCCTCCTTCGACAGGACGTAGACCTGAGCATCGAAGTCCGTGTGCGGGGTGTTGGTCCCCGGCTTCACGATGACCATGCCGCGCTCGACGTCCTCGCGCTTGGTACCACGCAGCAGCAGGCCGACGTTCTCACCCGCGCGCGCCTCGTCGAGGATCTTGCGGAACATCTCGACTGCCGTCACGGTGGTCTTCGGCGCCGGACCCGGACGGATACCGACGAGCTCGACCTCTTCGTTGACCTTGAGCACGCCGCGCTCGACCCGGCCGGTCACGACGGTGCCGCGACCGGTGATGGTGAAGACGTCCTCGACCGGCATGAGGAACGGCCTCTCGATCTCACGCACCGGCTCGGGCACCGACTCGTCGACGGCGTTCATGAGTTCCATGATCTGGTCCGCCGCAGCGTCATCACCCTCGAGCGCCTTCAGCGCCGAGACGCGAACCACCGGGCAGTCGTCGCCGGGGAACTCCTGCTCGTTGAGCAGCTCCCGGACCTCCAGCTCGACGAGCTCGAGGATCTCCTCGTCATCGACCATGTCGGCCTTGTTCAGGGCGACCACGATGTACGGCACGCCGACCTGGCGCGCGAGCAGCACGTGCTCGCGCGTCTGGGGCATCGGGCCGTCGGTCGCCGCGACCACGAGGATCGCACCGTCCATCTGCGCGGCACCGGTGATCATGTTCTTGATGTAGTCGGCGTGACCCGGGCAGTCGACGTGCGCGTAGTGGCGCTTGTCCGTCTGGTATTCGACGTGGGCAATCGTGATCGTGATGCCACGCTGCTTCTCTTCCGGCGCCTTGTCGATCTGGTCGAAGGCGTAGAAGGGATTGACGGCCGGCATCTTCTCGTGCAGCACCTTGGTAATCGCCGCGGTGAGAGTCGTCTTGCCGTGGTCGATATGCCCAATGGTGCCGATGTTGACGTGCGGCTTAGTGCGCTCGAACTTCGCCTTCGCCACTTCGGGCTCCTCCTGATTTCTTGCTTGCTACGCCGTTGCGAGACGCGGGGCAGCGAACTTTACGGGACTAACAGCGTCGAGGCTCACTCGCCCCGCGCCTTTTTCACAATCTCTTCCGCCACGGTTCTGGGAACCTCGGCGTACGAGTGGAATTCCATGTGGGGCACGGCCCGACCCTGGGTCTTGCTGCGCAGGTCGCCAACGTACCCGAAGGTCTCCGACAGCGGGACCAGGGCCGTGATGACCCGGTTGCCGGACAACTCATCCATCTTCTGGACATGTCCCCGGCGGCTGTTGATGTCGCCGATCACGTCACCGAGATAGTCGTCGGGCGTCGTGACCTCGACCTTCATGACCGGCTCCAGCAACGTCGGCTTCGCCCGCCGCGCCGCCTCCTTGAAGGCCATCGAACCGGCAATCTTGAAGGCAAGCTCGGAGGAGTCGACGTCGTGGTAGGCACCATCCTGCAGGGTGACCTTGATGTCGACCATCGGATATCCGGCGAGTACGCCGAACTCCATGGCCTCCTGAATGCCTTCGTCGACCGCGGGAATGTATTCCTTCGGAATCCGGCCACCGCTCACGGCATTGACGAACTCGTAACCGCCGTCGCCGTCTCCACCGGTCGGCTCCATGTGGATGATGACTCGGGCGAACTGTCCCGAACCACCCGTCTGCTTCTTGTGGGTGTATTCGACCTTCTCGACCTTGGCACGGATCGTCTCGCGGTAGGCCACCTGAGGCTTGCCGACATTGGCTTCGACGCGGAACTCGCGTTTCATCCGGTCGACCAGGATGTCCAGGTGCAACTCGCCCATGCCGGAGATGACCGTCTGCCCGGTCTCCTCGTCGTTCTTGACCCGGAAGGTCGGGTCCTCCTCCGCCAGGCGCTGGATCGCGGTGCCCAGCTTCTCCTGGTCGGACTTGGTCTTCGGCTCGATCGCGACCGAGATCACCGGCTCGGGAAACTCGATGTTCTCGAGCACCACCGGGGCGTCCGGCGCCGAGAGGGTGTCGCCCGTGGAAGTCTGCTTCAGGCCGACGCCGGCGATGATGTCGCCCGCGTAGCACTCCTCGATCTCCTCGCGGTGGTTCGCGTGCATCATCAGCAGGCGGCCGATGCGCTCGGTCT
>JBOHED010000304.1:0-14156 GCA_050700915.1 Actinopolymorphaceae bacterium
GCACTGAGCCGGTACCGAAGGAAGAGGTACGACCCATGCTGTCGGACGCTGATCAGCTCGGCGGATGCTGCCTGGTGGGGTAGCAACTCCACTCCGCTGACCAGGCCGGGTCGGGCGACGTCCGCACGGCCGGCGAGAACGGGGGCTTCGGTGAGGAACAGCTCATCGACCAGGCCTCCGGCGATCAGCTGTCCGAAGAGACGCGGGCCGCCTTCCACGAGTAGGGTCATGCGGCCGTGGCGGCGCCCGTGGACCGAGATCGCTGTGAGCACCTCCGCCATCCGCAGCCCCGGCCCCTCCGCCACGACGACGATCGCGCAGGCATCCGGGAGGCGTCCGGCCAGGCGGCGTGCACCCGTGGAGGACGTGGCGACAAGTGCGCCCGCCTGCAGGGCCGGATGCTCCAGCGGAAGATCACCGCGGGCTGTGACGACGACCAGTTCCGGCTCGGGCGCGCGGCACAGACTGCGCCGGAGGTCGGCGAAGTCAGCTGCTGCCGCGGGGCACACATGGTCGGGCGTCCACCGATGGCCCGGTGTCGCGCGCAGAGTTCCCGCGCCAATCAGCACCGTGTCGGCGCACGCGCGCAGCAGGCCCATGACGAACCGGTCCGCCGGCTCCCCAGCGCTGATGGCCGACCCGGACGACGGATGCTCCGGGCCAAGAGCCACCACCCCGTCGATCGAAGCGACGAAATTCCCGTACACGCATGGCTCGGTGAACCCCAGATCACCGCCGTAGACCGCGGCAAGTGGCGACGGCAGGTCCCAGTGGGGCAGCCTCGATGCCTCATACAGCACGTGCAGTGGCTCCGCCGGCAGCCGCCCTGCGGCTGGACCGAGGTGGTGCCCCGCCATCCGCTGTCAGCCCCGGTGTCCACACAGTCCGAAGAACTCGATCCGCAACTGGTCCACGGTGTCGTAGCTGCCACGCCAGTAAGTGGTGCGGGTGCTGGACTCGATCTCTCGAACCCCCCGCATCTGCGTACACAGGTGTACCGCCTCGAGGTGTACCGCGACGCCGTGCGGAGCCAAGATGCGTTCCAAGCCGTCTGCGAGCTGCTGCCCGATGCGTTCCTGCACCGTGAACCGGCGGGCGAACAGACGGACGAGTCGGGTCAGCTTCGAGAGCCCCAGAATGCGCTCATGGGCCACGTAGCCGACATAGACCTTGCCGAAGAACGGCAGACTGTGATGCTCGCACAGTGAGTAGAACGGAATCGGGCCCTCGACTACCTGGCTGATGCGGCAGTCCGGGCCGCCGTGGCATTCAGTCGGGAACGCGGTGACCAGCTTTTCGTCGCCCTCGTATCCGGCGGTCGCTTCCAGCAGAGCGCGCAGGAATCGTCGCGGCGTGTCGACGGTCGATGGCGACCCGTCCGTCGGCAGGCCCAGGGAGGCGAAGATCTCGCCCATGTAGCCCTCGAACTTCCGCCACTGCTCCTCGGTGAGGTGCCTCGGAGCAACTGCCGTCCATTCTTCGCTGTCGTACCCGAGATCATCCCCGGCGAGTCCGGCGACTTTTGGCGGATCTCCCGCCGGACGCGGTTCGTCACGCATCTACGCCTCCCCGTTCGAGCAACCTGGCTCCGCGTCAGCTGTGATCACCTCGGGTCGCCGGGCTGGTGGTCCTGGCTCCGAGCAGTTGGGCAAGCACGGATGCTTCGCTGATCTCGGGTTCCTTGGTGGCGGTGAGGAGCGTCAGTGTTCGCTTCTTGGCAAGCTCTCGTAGGTGCGCCAGACCCGCCGCCCGTTCCGGATCTTTCAGTTCGCTGCGGTAGCGACGTCCGAATTCCTTGAAACGTGCCGGATCATGGCTGTACCACTTGCGCAGCTCCGTCGACGGAGCGACCTCTTTGCACCACTCGTCGAGGTCCGCCCTGGTCTTGGTCATCCCGCGCGGCCAGACCCGGTCGACCAGCACCCGGGTGCCATCACCGCGGGCCGGCTCCTCGTAGACCCGGCGCACCTGCACGTTCGACTTTCCTGCCATCGTCGGCCTCCTCACCCTCAGGCTGTCCACCTGCGGTCCCATCGGCAAGGACCCCCTGACCCTGCAGGTCGAGGGTCTTCTGTCGGTCGCGGACCACGACAATCCGGTCAGACCGGGGTATGCAGCCGGAGCCTGGACGACCAGGCGAGTCGGGCGACTCAGGCAAAGTCAGGCGACCCGGGCAAGGTCAGGCGGCCCAGGCAAGGTCAGGCACGTCGGGTGAGCAGTTCGTGGATGTCGTACGAATGGCCATCGGTTGCCGAGCGCCAGATGGCCTCCCCGGTAGCGACAGCGAGGGCGCCCTCCCACGCCGAAGCGGGCGACCCCAGCTGCGTCGACGCGGCGGACGGTCCGGTGAACAGCTCCCGCACCATCATCGCGTCGGCACCGAGGTGCCCGCCTTCCTCCGTTCCAGCGACGGCGAGGACCTGCGGCTGGTCGAACATCGGGTACCACGTGATGCCCGCCGGCTCCGGCGGTGGTGAGCCGTGGCCGTCGAAGAGCAGGGACGTCTCGATCCGACCGTGGGTGCCGTTCAGGGCGAGTCGGTATCCCTCCCACGGTGCGGCGAAGTTGACCGCGTAGGTCATGCTCGCGCCACCCTGGTAGCCGACGACCGCGGAGTAGGTGTCCTCGATGTCGATCTCGTCGTCGTAGATGTGCAGGGATTGCCCGGCCGGATACTGCTGGACGTACGCAAGGTCGAGGCTGCCGCGGCGCACGTCGGTGGTGCCGGCGAGACCGTCGGGCAGTCGCCCGCCAGCGGCCCACCTCGCGCGGTACGGGTCGCGTGCCACCTCCTCGTCCTTCGGATAGGGCGAACCGTCGGCGCGGCGCGGCCGGTGTGGGCTGTCGGGGCCGTAGAAGTTGCGCGCGCCGAAGGCGAAGACGCTGGTGGGTACACCGCCGATCAGCCAACTGGCCAGGTCCAGGTGGTGGCAACTCTTGTGCACGGACAGGCCGCCCGAGGCGCGGCGGGTCCGGTTCCAGCGCCGAAAGTAGCTTGCACCGTGCAGCGTCTCGACGTTCCACACCAGTTCGACACTGACCGGCCGGCCGATCTTGCCCGCCGCGACCATGGCTTTCAGCTGGCGGTGGCGCGGTGCGTACCGGAGGTTGTGCGCCACCCGGACGGTGCCGGTGCTCCGACGTTCGGCATCGAGGACCCGCACAGCCGCCGCTGCCGTGGTGACCATCGGCTTCTCCGTGATCACGTCGAGGCCGTGGCCGAGTGCGGCGACGATGTAGTCGGCATGGGTGTGATCGGGCGCGGCGACGAGGACCGCGTCGGGCGCGACGTCGGCCACCATCGCGTCGAACTCCTCCGGTGTGTACGCCGCGAACGACTCCGCCACGCTGCCACCGAGGAAGGCGCGGAATGCGGCGACCCGTTCTGTGTCGGGCTCCACGAGCGCGACGAGCTCGCCGTGCTCAGCCACCTCGGGAACGTCGACCGCTCCGCCCGCATGCCCGAGCAGGGGCATGAGGAAGATGGCAAGGCCACGGTTGCTCAACCCGCACACGGCATAGCGCCGACGTCGGCCGGGCCGGTCCGGCGCGTCATTCACTGGCGGTTCCACTCACGGTCAGCTCGTCGAGAAGCCGGGCGGAGTCCTGGTCGAGGAAGAGCCGGGCGTGTGACTGCCGGCGGAGGACGGTCGCGGGAAACCCGGTGGAGATGGGAGCGGTGAGGGTCTGTCGTACGGCCTCGGCCTTGCGGCCCTCAGGAGCGCACACCTGCACCACCCGAGCGGACAGCAACGCCGGCACCGTCAGGGAGATCGCCGTCGACGGAACGTCGTCGACGGCGGCGAAGTGGCCCTCGCCGACCTGCTGCTGACGGGTCTTGGCGTCCAGTTCGACGATCCGGACCCAGCGGCTGTCGTCGAAGTCTGCCTGGAACGGTTCGTTGAAGGCCAGGTGGCCGTTCTCCCCGATCCCCAAGCACACGAGATCGATGGGTGCCTCTCGCAGCGCCGCCTCGTAGCGGGCGCATTCGACCTCCGCCGCAGCCACGCGGCCGGCGGTGTCGCCGTTGATGTAGTCGACCGATGCCGGCTGGAAGGGTTCGCCGATGCGTTCCCGGATCCAGCGCCGGAAGCTTGCCGGATGGTCGGCGGACAGGCCGAGGTACTCGTCCATGTGGAAGACCGTCACCGCCTGCCAGGGGACGTCCTCACCACGAAGGGCCTCGACGAACGCCAGCTGGGAGTTGCCGGTCGCGATCACCGCCCGGGCATGGCCACGCTCACCGACGGCCGCGCGTAGGACCTGCGCGGCGCGCCGGGCGGCCGCAGACCCGAGGTCGGCCTCTGAGCCGTGGACCTCGACCGCAAGGTCGGCGACGGTGAAGCAGGCGACAGGATCGTTCACATCTCCTCCTGACAATCCGATTCGCAACTCTGCAATCGCATGCAGTTCTTGTCACTACCGTGCTGCATCGTACGCCAGGACGCCGGTCGGAGCACACTCTCGGCTACTACAAGCGCTTGCGGTATGCTGGGCCGACTGGACGGATCCAACGGCTCCGGCTCAACGGCTCCAACCGAAGGGACGCCATGGCGGTCACGCTCGCCGACGTCGCCGAGGCGTGCGGCATCTCTGCCTCTACCGTGTCGCGCGCGCTTGCCGACCCGGAGAAGGTCAACCCCCTGACCCGCGACCGTGTGCTCAAGATCGCCCGGGAGATGGGGTACGTCCCCAACCACGTGGCACGATCCCTGTCGTCGGGGCGTACCGGCATCCTCGGTCTCGTCGTTCCCGACATAGCCAACCCGTTCTTCCCGCCCCTGATCAAGGCGGTCCAGGCGCGGGCGGGATACAAGGGACTGCAGGTGCTGCTCGCCGACACCGACGAACACGCACGCGACGAGATCGACCGGGCCACGATGATGAGCCGGCAGACCGACGGCATGATCCTCGCTTCGCCGCGTACCCCGGAAGATCGGCTCGCCGCCCTCACCGACCTGGGCCCGGTCGTCTTCGTCAACCGGGAGGTGCCTGGGGCGCCCAGCGTCGTGATCGACGAGGCCGAGGGAATGCACCAGGCGGTGCACCACCTCACCGCTCTTGGCCACAAGCGGCTGTGTTACCTCGCCGGGCCACGCCGGTCGTGGTCGAACTCGCAACGGAGCGCCGCAGTCGCAGCGGCCTGCGCCGAGCACGGCGTCGACGTCGTGGAGTTCGGCCCCTTCGAAGCCCAGGTGCAGTCCGGAGTGCACGCCGCCGACCTGGTGCTGGCCTCCGGCGCCACCGCCGTGATCGCCTACGACGATCTCATCGCCCTTGGCGTGATGGCACGGCTCACCGAGCGCGGTATCCACGCCGGCCAGGAGATCAGTCTGATCGGCGTCGACGACAGCCCGCTGTCGCAGATGGCTCATCCCACGCTCACGTCCGTCCACGTGCCCTCCGGCGAGCTCGGCTCGGTCGGGGTCGATCTGCTCCTCGCCCAGATCAACGATGCCGACACAACCGAGCCCGATCAACCGGCCCGGGTCCTGTTGGAAACCCGACTGGTCGTGCGCAGCTCGACCGGCCCTGCCCGCTGAGGTCGAAAGGCGTACGCCGATCCGTGAGCGCGTTGGAGTTCGGTCCGAATCTCGACGGTCACGTCGACGCGGCGATCGACCTGCAGATGTACGCCTACAGTCGGACCGAGCAGGTCCTGGCCAGGTGGGAGGCGCGCGACAACACACTCGGGACAACCGACGACCTCCGGCGCAGACAGCTCGAGATCCGCGCGGCGGTAGTCGCCGGTGTGGGTGGCCTGCCCGACCCGAGGACGCCACAACGGCCCCGGAAGGTGACTGGGCACGTCGAAGGCGTTGGTTTCACGGTGGAGAAGACGATCTTCGAAAGTCTTCCCGAGGTGTGACGGATCGGCCCGCACGCACGGCCGGCGTACCGTCCATCGAGCAGTTCCGCCACGCACAACACGACTGTGAGCGGGACGCCCTGGCCCGCATCCTCGACGCGATGGCCGCCGGCCTCTACGCCGACAGGTAGCCGGCCGCCGCCCACGTGTCCGTCACGTAGCTGCCGCGTCTTTGGACACCGAACCGCAACCCAGGGGCAGCGACGGACCCGACAGTCGGCGCGGACTGCGAGTCGATGCCGATCTCCAGCGGCCGCAGCGTACTCGGGCTCGCCGGTACCTCGGGAGCGTAGGACACGCGGACCCCGATATACGCGCGCCTGCAACGGGACCCGATCAGTCGCCGATGACGCAGAAGAGATTGCCCTCGGTGTCCGCGAGTACGACGAAGTCGGCTCCCTCGGGATAGACCCAGTCGGGTTTCGTCGCTCCCAACGCCAGCAGGCGGTTGACCTCCGCTTGGCTCTGACCCGGCTCCGCCCACAGGTCGAGATGGCTGCGGTCCGTCTCGTCCAGATGTAGCCGGACGCCCTTGCCGGAGGGGTCGAAAAGGAAGTCCGAGTTGTCCGGATCCGCTTGGTACCCGAGCGCCTGGGACCAGAACGCCGACGCCCGGTGACGGTCGGACACGTTCAGAATCGTCGCTCCAATGTTCACCATCGCCGGATCGTCCCGCACACCACCGACACCCGGCAACCCGTGGCCGGGCAGGTGCAGCGCGAGGAGAACGCTGGCGACGTGCGAGCCGACCCCGATCACTTGTGGAACAAGGCTCGGGTCGCGGCTGCGGCTGTGCGGATGTATTCGGGGTTGAACCACTTCCAGTCGACGTCGGCGCCGCCGTCGTGGTGCCTCTCGATGTGACGCCGGTACACGTAGGCCATGAGGTACAGCGGCCGCATGCGCATCACGCCCTCGAGTCGGTCGAGTTCGTCGTCGGTCAGCTCGATGTGTCGGCGGTAGGCGTTGACGCCCGCGTCGATCTCGTCCTGATTGAGCCAGGTGCCCCACATCAGGTAGGCGAAGTCGGCGAGGCGCGGACCACGCCCAGATCCCATCCAATGGATTGCTACCGGCCCGTGCTCGCTGACGACGGTGTGGTCGGGGGCGGCGAGGAGGTTGCCGTGCAGCAGCGCCTCGGGAAGACCGTGAGCGTCGTCGGCCGCGCGCACCTGGTCCCGGAGCTGTTCGAATCGCTTCCGATGGGCCGGCGCGACCTTCGTGTCCACGGCGTCGAGAAACGACAGGGCGGCCAGCAGGTCCTGACCCGGGCTGCCCTCCCGGCTGGGATCATCACCAACGGCTCCACCGGGGCGACTGGCCGATTCGTCGTACGGAAGCGCGTGCAGACGCCCGAGCAGGTCACCCATGATCGCGATCTCCCTGCCCTTGGGGAGAGGCTCGCCTTCGACGTACCGGGTGACGAGGACCGCGCTCCCCTCGAAGTCGGACACCGCGTCGTCGACCGCGAGGCGTTCAGCAGGGTAGTCATGCCGCTCCAGGAAGCGCAGCATTGCGGCGTCGCCCTCGGCGCCGGTCCGCGGACGGGCGGGGTTGAACGCACGGGCGATCCACGGGTCGCCGTCATTCCGGTCGATGCGGAAGACGTACGTGGCATGCATGCTGAGCTTCGTCGCCGCAGCCGCGTCGATGCCGTACCGATCACGTAGATGCGCGAGCAGTCGGTCAGCGGCGGGCTCGTGGTCCATACGCGCACCGAGACCCTCGAGGTCGGTCAACGCTTCGGTGTAACGCTGCCCGGTCTCCGCGGCGTGGCGCCGGACGACCTTCTTGAAACTGGCGTCCTTGGTCATGACAAGCCTCCTCAGAACACCTTCGTCCCCCAGCGACGCGGTGTTGGAGAATGGCCTGTGAAAATCGACGACCGAGAGGGCAAATCCCCTTCGCCACATGGAACCCCGGCCAGGGCGGATGCTCCACAGCTCGGCGACCGGTCGTCGCCGTGCAGCAAATCTTGCTGAGCCGCCGCGCATTCGTCAAGGACTGCTTTCGTCGCCGACGCGGGCAAGCGGCTGTCACCGATCCCGCGTCAACCGTGGCTTCGACCCCAGGAGCTGTCCGGAGCGCCGATCAGCCGGGCGGGCGACCGGCCGACTGGAGCCGCTGCCACTTCGCCATCGACTCCTTGATCTCCTCGCGTATGAACGCGAAGAACCGTCGGGTCTCGTCTAGCCGCTGGCCGGCGGGTGAGTCCAGACCCAGGAGCGCGGTGCCCTCGTCGGCGCCGGCCTGCACCTGGACCAGCACCGGGTCGGACTGGCTGATGTAGTGGCTCCACGTGTGCTCGTGGATACGGCAAAAGTCGTGCCGGGTACCGGGCTCGCGGCCGCGTTCGACCAGTCGCACCTGCACGAGGTATTTGACCGCCCCCGAGATCGCCGACGCGCCGACGCCCAGTTGCTCGGCGAGCTCGGCGGCCGACAGCTTGCCGGAGTCGGTGACCATCAGCGCCGCGAACACGCGCGAGGCCATCCGGGGCATGCCAGATTCGACCATGATCTGCGCGAACCGTTCCCGGAAGCCGGCGATGGCGCCCTCATCCGCTCGCGTCACCGAAGCTCCCCTCCTCATCGTGGGCCCGCCCTCAGCAGTTTAGATCATTCATGGATTTCATGAAGTTCAAGAAGACCGAGTAGTCTTGCCGGCGTGAACGACACTGGACTCGTCGGAGCGCAGAAGACCCTCAGCCCCGTTCTCAAGGCCAAGGCACTGGACAACCGGCTGCCCGACCCGATCCTCGGCGATGAGTACGCCGAGCAGGCGATGCGCCGCCTCGACCCCGACTACGACAACCGCAGGTTCGGCACCAGCCAGATGGGCCTCGCCGCCGTCGTACGCGCCAAGGCCCACGACGACTGGGCCCGAAGCTTCCTCGCCGATCATCCCGACGCGGTGGTGCTGCACCTTGGCTGCGGCCTCGACGCCCGGGTGTACCGGATCGACCCGCCCGCGACCGTCGACTGGTACGACCTGGACTACCCCTCTGTCATCGACCTTCGGCAACAATTCCTGCCGCCGCGCGAGCACTACACCCAGATCGACTCCAGCGTCACAGACCTGACCTGGCTGGAACGTATCCCCCGCGGCCGGCCGGTTCTGATGATTGCCGAGGGGCTGGTGCCCTACCTGACCGAGAGCGACGTCAGGCGCCTGCTGACCAGCGTCGTCGACGCCTTCCCCCTCGGCCAAATACAGTTCGACACGGTGCCGGTCTGGGCGTGGCGCACCTCGAAATGGGATCCCACGCTGCGCAAACTCGGTGCCCAGTTCCACTGCGGCTTCAACGACCCGACCGTGCTGGCCGACTGGCACCCGCGGCTCGAGTACGTCGACCAGGCGCCGATGTACGACGCACCAGTGCTGATGGCCAAGGCACCAGCGAACGTACGCCGCATGTACCGCCTCATGAATCTGGTGCCGGGCATGAAACGGTCCACACTCATCGTACGGTTCCGGTTCTAAGCCGCAGCGCGAAGCTGGAGGTTAGGCTGCGGGGGGTGAGAGTCTTCCAACCCGGCGAAGTCATTGATCGCTGCGAGGTGCTTCACGGGTTGCCGTGGCTGGTGGTTCCGGTACGCGTCATCCATGACAGTGGCGACGTGGTTGCGGTCTACCTCCGCGAAGGAACCCCGCTGATCTTTCCTGATCACCCCTTCGGCGCGCATCCCTGGAGCAGCCGCGACCGGTGGACGGCCACCAGCGTCCTGCATCTGCACCGTCCGGGCGATGCACATGCCATCTGGGGGTTCTACGAGGCCAACATGTTCACGGGCTGGTATGTCAACTTCCAAGCGCCCGCCCGCCGATGGTCGCACGGTTTCGACACCCATGACCACGGTGTGGATATCTGGCTACCCGATGGCGGCCCCGGCTGGCAGTGGAAAGACCGTGACCACGTGGACGAACTTGTCCGGATAGGACGACTCACCGGAGAGGAAGCGTCCGAGGTATGGGCCGAGACTGAGCGGGTGAGCACTGCGCTGGACAAGGGCGACCGCTGGTGGAGCGATTGGGACGGCTGGACACCAGACCCGGGCCTGGGAACACCATCCGTCGAGGCGTCCACCGCGCGGCTGAGTCGAGCCAATCCTTGACGTTCTCCTCCCGTGCGGTGGAACGAGGTATCTCCCTCAACCCTGCCCTGCAAAGGCATAGTCCGGCGTGCAGACCGTGCGTCAAGACCGCAGTTTGAGGCACGCGAGCTTGTCCAGCTCAGCCCGTCTGCTTGTTGCACGGGGTTGAACGGGAGCCCGTCGTGATCGCAGCCGGCCTGACGACGTCAAGCGAGTCCAGCCCGCAGCGTCGCGGCCACCTGCTCCAGCTCCGTGGTGGACGGGTGGAGAGGTCGCTCCGCATAGACACGTAGAAGGCTATCGTCGGGTTTCCTGGTGAGTACGTGCATGTGGACGTGAGGTACTTCCTGGAACGCCGCCGGTCCGTTCGACGACCACACGCTTATCCCCTCCGGTGCAAAGTGGCGGCGTATCACGCGCGCGACGCTGACAACTGCGGTCATGAGCGCGGCTGCCACCTCCGGGTCCAACTCGTCGACCTGTTCGACATGCTGCTTGGGAATAACGAGCACGTGTACCCCTTCAGGCCAGATTGGCTGACGGAGGTCCATGAAGGCGACTGTTCCCGCATCCTCTCTGATCACACGTGCATCCACATCGTGGCTGACGACTCCGCAGAACACGCACGGGCTCATGTAGCACCTGCCTCCAGGAATGGGTTCGCGAACGCTGCCCGCCACCAAGCGAGCGACACTACGGTGCCACTGGTAAAGATCATCCCCACACTTGACCTCCGAGCGGTGTCGGGAGCACCGGCTCGTGAATCGAGCTCAGGCAGCCGATAACTCCCGCCAGGCAAGGTGATCAGGCGCCGAGTGCGGACTTGCTGGCAAATCCGGCGTGGATCCAGACATCCGCACTACGGCGGATTCCCTGGAATTCAGTCTCGAAGTGAACGGCACGTTGACTTCGGGCTGCATCAGCACGGTGCCGGAAGCGGCGAACCAAACGTCGAACCGCTTGGTCCATGCCCGGAACAAGGCCTCGGCGGTGCAAGCAACACCTCCCCGGACCATCGTGCGGATCGACGCCCGCCGGAACCAGACCCACCACGGACATTAATGTGGGCGGGTGGAGTGGCAGGAACTGGTTTCGGCGCGGGAGGCCGAGGTGCTGGCGGCGATCCGCAGTCACCAGTCGAACGCACAGATCGCAGCGAGCCTGCACCTGTCCGTACGGACAGTGGAAAGCCACGTGGCCTCACTGCTGCGCAAGGCCGGTGTGCCCGACCGCCGGACGTTGGCGGCACTTGCGGACACGTCGAGCAGCAGGTCGGGACTGCCGGTGTACCCGACGTCCTTCGTTGGGCGTGAGCACGAGTGCGTCGCGGTGCCGGCGGCGCTCGAGGGTGCGCGGTTGGTGAGTCTGGTCGGGGCCGGTGGGATGGGCAAGACCCGGTTGGCCGTCGAGGTCGCCGGCAGCCTGGACGGCGAGGCCTGCTTCGTCGATCTGGTGCCGGTGCGCGCCGGCGGTGTCGGCCGGGCGGTCGCTCAGGTTCTCGGTGTCGTCGAACGGCCGCCGGGGACGCCCACCGACGCTTTGATCGACAGACTGCGGACCCAACGGACCCAACGGACCGTGCTGGTGCTGGACAACTGCGAGCACGTCATCGCCGAGGTGGGTGCGCTGGTCGCGCGGATCCTCCGGTTGTGTCCGCACACGACGATCCTGGCGACCAGCCGGGAACGGCTTGCTGTTCCCGGGGAGCGGCTGGTTCAGGTGCTGCCGCTCGGTCATGAGGCACAGCGGCTGTTCCTGGACCGTGTACGTGCGGCCGATCCCGATTTCGTCGCCGAACCGGCGGCGGTGGAGCGACTGTGCGCCGCGCTCGACAGGATGCCCTTGGCTATGGAGCTGGTCGCCGCACGGATCGCGTCGCTGGGCGTGGACGGTGTCGGTGCCGGGCTGGACGACCTGTTGCGGTTGATCTCCGGTGGCCGCGGCCCGGATCGGCGGCACCATTCGCTCGGTGAGGTGATCGGCTGGAGCCTCGAGCTGCTGGACGACGAGGAGCGGCTGCTGTTTCGCCGGCTGGGGGTGTTCGTCGGCGGGTTCGACCTCCACGCCGTCGCGGCGCTCAACCCGGAGCAGAGCGTCGGCGTGGTCGCAGACCTCGTCGGCAGGCTGGTCGACCGTAGCCTTGTCGTACATCGGCGAGTCGGCGCGATCGCCCGATGGTCGCTGTTGGAGACGGTCCGGGCGGTCGCCGTCCACGATCTGGCGACGAGTGGCGAGGACATCGCACAGCGGTACGTGCGGTGGGCCGCGAACACCGCCGCCCGGATGGACGCACGCATCGATCAGCTTCCGGCCGCCGAGTTCGACGCGGTCGCCGACGACCTGCGGAACGCGCTCGCCCAGGCCCCCCCGGACGGTACGGCATACCGGCTCGCGAAGTCGCTCGCCCGCCTCAGTTTCGCCCGTGGACTCGTCGTGGCAGCCCGCGACCACTACCGTACGGCCGCCGAACTGGCTCCGGACGCGGGCGCCGCGGCCGAGGACCTCGGCACGGCCGCCTCCGTCGCGCTGGCGATCTCCGACGGGGAATCCGGCTTCGGGTTGTTGCTGCAGGCGTCCGCTCGTGCCGCGGCAGCGGAGGACAGGACGGCGCAGGCAGTGGCCATGGCTTCGGCGGTGCTGGCCGCCACTCGGTTCTCGATGTGCTTCACCGATCCGGTTCCGCGTGATCGATTGGTGGCGCTGCTGGCGGACGCGAACGCACTGGCTGACCCGGCCGATCAGCTGTCTGCCGCAGTGCTCGCGATGGCTCGGGCGTGGGTGTCGGGCCGGACGCCACTCGACCCAGACCTGGAACTGTCGCGAGCCGCGGTCGCGGCCGCGCGGCGGTGCGGGGAAGCCGCGCTCGTGCTGGGTGCTTTGGACGCGCTGGGCATGGCCCTGGCCAACGCTGGAAAGCTGCGCCAGGCCCATCGGCTCTCCGACGAACGGCTCCGGTTGGCCGCCACCGCGTCCCGGTACGAGCCTGCGGTAGCGGCCGAGCTGGTCGACCTCTTCCATGTGGCGTCGACGTCCGCGCTGGCGGCCGGGGACCTACCGGCAGCTGCCAGCATCACCGAGCAAGGTTTCCGGGACAACTCGGTCAGCGTGCACCCCGCCATCACCGCGCCGAGGCTGATCCGGCTCGACGGCCTGACTGGCCGGTTCGATGAGGCACTGGCTCAGGGCGATGTGCTGTGGGACGGCTGGTTGTATGCCGCGACGGCCGGTGTGGAGTCGGAACTCTCCTCGCTACGTGGGGACTGGCCGTCCTCGGCCGCGGCGATCGTGGCACTGGTCCACGGCGTGCGCGGCGACGTCCCGAGGTTCGAGGAGTGGCGTTCGCGCGCGCGGCGGATGGCGCACGTCGATGACGCGGCCAGTTCTCGCGCCTTGGCGGGTCCCGCCGCGTTCACCGATGCTCGGGTCGCCGCGCACAACGGCCGGTACGTCGACGCACCGGGGCTGGTCGCCGCCGCACTCGCGGCGTTCCCGGAGAAGTGGAAGTGGTGGCTGGCCTATGCCCACGCGACCGGGGCGGAGCTGGCGGTGGTCGCGGGTTTGCCGGACGCCGCCGAGCGGCTCGTGGCAGCCGAACCCGCCGCGGCCGAGAACGACTGGGCCGCGGCCTGCCTGGCCCGCGCGACCGCTCGGCACACCGGTAACCGAAAGTTGATGGCCGAGTCGGTGACACGGTGGGAGCGCCTCGGCGCCCGATTCGAACGCGCCGCCACGCTGTTGCTGGTGCCGGAACGGGCCGCGGAGGGTAGCGCGGAGCTGGACTCACTCAAGGCGAAGATGCCCGGTCCTCAATGGATTCCGTAGTGGCCACGGATGTCCTACCGGTGCCCGGTGGCCAGGCTTGAGCCAGCCCCGATGGAGCGGGGACACAAGTCCTAGGAGGAATCATGGGGAAAGTCGTCGTAGGCATGTCGATGTCGCTGGACGGGTTTGTCACCGGGCCGCACGACAGCCGGGAGAACCCACTGGGTGAAGGTGGCGAGATCCTGCATCACTGGCTCGGTCCGACAGCCACCGCCGCGGACCATGCAGTACTTCAGGAGATGGTGGACGGCGTCGGGGCCATCCTGATGGGGCGGCGGTCGTACGACTTCTGCGTCGGCGACGGTGGTTGGGGTGACGGTGGCCCGGCGGGCCAGACGCCGTGTTTCGTGCTCACCCACCACGCCCCGGAC
>JBOHED010000305.1:0-6868 GCA_050700915.1 Actinopolymorphaceae bacterium
ATCTGGTGCAGGAGCTTCGAGGTCCGCGACTTCATCCTGGTGCCCTTGCCAGCGGCGAGGACGATGACGGCGGCGGGACTGGTGGAGTCGATCACGCGGGCAAACTCCTCGGCCTCGCGGGCAGGTGTGACAAAGGTGCGGGAGGTTCGGCCCGAGCATACTTCCGCTGGCCCGGCTGCGAGGTCACCCCCGCCCAAGCTCCAGCTCGATAGAGATGTGACAGGCACTTTTCCCGATCGGATCCGCCGGCACCTCCCCGGGCGTACAGTCACGCCATCACCGCGACACGGTGATCACTCCTTCTTCGGATGGGGACGGCCATGGCGCCCCAGGACTCTCACTCTCACACGTTTCTTCCGGTCCGTTTCGCTCGGCGGAAGCGCCAAAGATCAGGACACGTCGTACGACTGACCCTGGCGGCGTTCGCCTGCTCGGCGGTCCTCCTCACGCCCGGTGGGGCCTTGGCTTCGGTTCCGGCTGCCGCGACCGCCGCCGCGCTCCCACTACCTACGACGGAGCGGTCCTCGGCGGCGGTGACCTCACTCAGCGCGGGACGTACCGACCTCTTCACCCGGTCGTCCAGCGGCAGTCTCGTGCACCGGTACCGGCCCGCCGGGGGTTCCTGGACCCGCGGTGTCGACCTCGGCGGCAGCATCAGCTCGCAGCCCGCCGCCGTCTCCTGGGGATCCGGTCGCATGGACGTCTTCGCCCGCGGTACGGACAACACCCTGTGGCATAGGGCGTACTCCAGCGGCGCCTGGCGGGCGTGGGAACGGCTCGGCGGAGTTCTCAGTTCGGCTCCGGCCGTCGCGTCATGGGCACCGGGCCGGCTCGACGTGTTCGTCCGCAACGTCAACAACGGGCTCTCGCACAGGGCCTATACCGGGACCGGCTGGACGGCGTGGAAGGGGCTCGGTGGTGTGCTCACGTCGAGTCCGGCCGCGACCTCCTGGGCGTCCGGCCGGTTGGACGTGTTCGTCCGCAACGCCGACAACGGCCTGTCCCACAAGGCGTTCAGCGGTACGGGCTGGACGAGCTGGGAACGCCTCGGCACCCGGACGTTCACGTCCCAGCCCGCGGCAGCAGCACCGGCGACCGGGCAGCTGGACGTCGTGACCCGCAACGGCACCGGGGGGTTCACGCTGCAACGGTATTCGGGCGGCTGGAGCGCCCCGGTCGGTCTTGCCGGCACCTTCTCCTCCGGTCCGGGTGCGGCCGACATCGGTGACGACGTACGCGTCGTCGGCCTCTCACCGAACGGCTACCGCTACGAAGCACTGCGGACCAGCCCGGCAGCAACATGGTCCGCCTGGACCAGCGTCGATCCGTACCGTCCCTTCCGCCGCCTCGGCACCTGGGTGGACACGCTCGACTACGCCTCACTCACGCCCGGGCCCGCTGTCGCCGACATGCAGGCGCGTGGCGTTCGTACCCTCTACCTGTCGACGGCACGGTTCAACAGTGCCAACGACTTCTTCGACGCCACCGAGATGGGTCAATGGCTCGACGCCGCACACGCGGCCGGTATCAGGGTGGTCGGCTGGTACGTGCCTGGTTATGGCGACCTCACCCGTGACGTCCGGCGTACCGTCTCGATCGGCACCTACGTGAGTCCCGGTGGGCAGCGGTTCGACGCGGTCGGCGTCGACATCGAGCGGTTCGGCTCCGACGGCGAGGTGACGCACGCGGAGTTCAACACCCGGCTCGTCACGCATCTGACGCAGGTCCGGGCGCAGTCGCCGGTGGTGATCGGGGCGATCGTGCCGTCGCCGTTCGGAACGGATGCCGGCAACCGCTGGGAGGGCTTCCCCTGGGCCGCGGTCGGTGCACGGAGCGAGGTCGTGGTGCCGATGGCCCTGTGGTCGTTCCGGTCCGGCTTCTCCGCCAGCCAGGTGCACACCTGGGTGCAGGATCAGGTAGACCGCGCCCAGGCGCTGACCGGGCGGCGGGTGCATGTGGAAGGCGGGGTCATCGGAGAGGGCAGCACTCCGGTGACGGCGGACCGGGTGCAGGCATTCGTCGACGGGGTGATCGACGGCGGTGCGATCGGCGGTAGCCAGTACGACTACGCCACCATGACCGGGCACACGTCCCTCTGGCCGATTCTTGCCCAACTCAACACCTTGTGAGGTGCAGGCGCGGCGCCCTCGGCAGCCGACCTAACCCTTGATGCCGGTCAGGGCGATTCCGTTCAGGAAGTACCGCTGGGTGAACGCGAACAGGATGATCAGCGGAATGGTCACCAGCGTCGACGCACCCATGAGCAGCGCCCATTCGGTCGTCCGCTGCGCATGGAAGGCGAAGAGCCCGAGGCTCAACGGGTACGTCCGCGCGTCGGTCAGATAGATCAACGGACCGAAGAAGTCGTGCCAGGTGTAGAGATAGGTGAAGACAGCCACCACCGCGAGGGCCGGACGCACCAATGGCAACATGATCTGGGCGAAGATCCGGAACTCGCCGGCACCGTCGACCCGCGCGGCGTCGGCCAGCTCGCGCGGAATCGTGAGGAAGAACTGCCGCAGCAGGAAGATGAAGAACGCACTGCCCAGGAACTGCGGGATGATCAGCGGTGCGTAGCTGCCGATCAGTCCCATCACCTTGAAGAGCACGTAGGTCGGGATGAAGATGATGAGCGGTGGGATCATCAACGTCGACACGGTAACCATGAAAAGCGCGTTCCGGCCGGGAAACCGCAGGCGGGCGAAACCGTATGCCACGAGGGCCGAGGACAGCACCGTGCCGACCGTCACCGATCCGGCGTAGAAGACGCTGTTCCACAACATCGGGAAGAACGGGAATCCGGGATAGTCCATCAGGGCGGGGATGTTCTCCCAGCGAACCGGGTCGGGCCACCACCGGGTCGGCAGGCTGAGGATCTGGTTGTCGTCCTTGAGTGCCGAACTCACCATCCAGTAGAACGGCGTCATGAAGAGCACGGCCACGGCGATCAACAGCAGGTGCCGGGCGATCGCCCACAGTCGCCGGCGTACGACGTCCGCCGTCATTGATCACGTCCCGCATAGAAGACCCACCTGCGGGAGGTCGCGAAGATCAGCAACGTCACCGCGAGGATGAACAGGAAGAGTACGACCGACAGTGCCGATGCGTACCCCATAGCGAAGTATCTGAAGGCGTTGCGATAGATGAGGACGACATACATCAGCGTCGACTCCAGCGGCTCCCCGGTCGTCCCGCCGACGACGAGTGCCGAGGTGAAGACCTGAAACGAACTGATCACGCCCATGACCAGGTTGAAGAGGATCACCGGGCTGAGCAGCGGGACCGTGATGTGCCGCAGCCGTGACCACGGACCCGCACCGTCGATGGACGCCGATTCGTACAGTGACTGGGGAATCTCCTTGAGCCCTGCCAGGAAGATCAGGGTGGACGCGCCGAGCGCCCACAGGCTGAGGATGATGAGCGTCGGCTTCGACCATGCGGGGTCGGTCAGCCACCCCGGAGTGGGCAGACCGACCGTGCGCAGGACCGTGTTGACGAGCCCGCTGTCGGGGCTGAACATCAGCATGAAGATGATCGTGCTCACGACCGGCGGCGCAAGGACGGGAAGGTAGAAAAGCGTGCGGTAGAAGCCGATTCCCTTCGCGCCAAGGTTGAGGATGATCGCCAGGATCAGCGAGGCGACGAGACCGAGGGGGACCGACACGAGCGCGAAGTACGCACTGTTGCCGACCGCGATCCAGAACGACGGATCTGTGGTGAGCATCTTCTCGTAGTTGTCGAGGCCGACCCACTTCGGTGGTTGCACGATGCTGTACTCGGTGAACGAGTAGAAGGTCGACGCCAGCACTGGATAGGCCGTGAAGACCACCAGGCTGATGATCCACGGAAGGGTGAACGCCACACCGGCAAGGGCCTCCCGCCGGCGCATGGGGCTGGATCTCACAGCACGCTGTCCAGCTCGGCCTGGCACGCCTTCTGGGCCTCGGCTAGGGCGTCCTTCGGCGTGGCCGTCTTGGTCGAGATCCGCTCCAGCGCGCGAGCGACCTGGTCGATCGCGAAGGTGTGCACCGGTGAGTTCCACATCGGTGTGGCGATCTCCAGCTGCTGGCGGAAGAACGCCGTAGCATCCTCGGCGAACGCGTCGCCGCGCCGCTCCACCAGTTTGCTCGGCACGATGGTGTCAGCAATCTTCGTATTGGCGGGCAGGTCGGGGAACTCCGCGAACAGCTCCTGCACGCCTTCGAAGGCGAGGTAGTCGAGATACTTGAACGCCTCGTCCGGGTTGTTGGACGCCGTAGGAACAGCAACCCAGTTCGGCCAGTATCCTGACGTCGTCTCGCTTCCGCTCGGACCCACGGGGGCGCTGGCGACCTCCCAGTTCTCGAACTTCGGCTCGGTGCTGTAGATCTCGCCCATCAGCCAGGTGCCTTCAAATCTCATGGCGAGGCGCTGTTCCTGGAAGATCGGCGGCTGCTCGCCCAGGGCGGCCTGGAAGGATTTGTCCACCTTCCGCAGGTCCCCCTTGTACTCCTCGTCTATCCAGTCGACGAAGTACTCCATCATCTCGAGGTTCTGTTCAGCGTCGATTGTGTAGGTGCCGCGGTCCGCGTCGAACAGCCCGCCGCCGTTGAGAGCTGACCAGATCGGCAGCGTGTACGGATCCAAAGGCGGCAGAAATCCTGCAGACTCGATGTTGTCGCCGTTCCAGCGGGTAAACTCCTTGGACAGCGCGCGCAGGTCGTCCCAGGTCTTGGGAAAGCTCTCCCGTTCGACTGGTATCCCCTTCTGCTCGAACCAGTCCTGGTTGAAGAACATGGCATACGAGCCGGCCGTGGCGGGCAGTCCGTAGGTCTTGCCGTCGTGCTGGCAGCTGGCCAGCACGGCCTCGGGCCAGTTCGCGAGCTGGGAGTTCTTCGACGACTCCATGTACGAGTCGAGCTCTACCAGCGAGCCGCGGATCCCGAGGGATACCGGCGTATCCCACAGGAGCGTCGCACTCGGCGGATTTCCACTCGCGATCCGGGCGAGCAGCACCTCGAGAAAGTTCTGCTCGCCAGTGTGGCCTGACACTGCCACACTGACGTTCGAGTGAAGTTTGTGGTACTTCTTCGCGAGGTCCCTGTGCGCGTCGAGGTAGGGCCCCTCGCCGCCCGGCAACCAGAACGTCAAGTCGACCTTGCCACCGGGTTTCGTACTCCCCTGGTTCGCGGTCGTTTCGCCGGTGGAGAAGCATCCAGGTAATGCGAGCGCGCCGCCGCCGAGTCCGGCGGCGCCGAGCAGGCTGCGCCGACTGAGGGTGCGAGGGCTGCGAGGGCTGTGCCCGCTGATGCTGCGAGGACTGCGCCGCCGGGGATCAGCGGTGGAAGCGGTGGAGGGCATCTCGTTTCTCCTACGGGTGGGGTGGCAGAACGGGTCGCCGGTGGCGGAGAACCGTCCTGAAGCGATATCGATCCCCCCGATAGATGATGTGGCCAATCTCGAACGGCCGGTCACGGTCGTCGAAGCAGGTGTATTTCCCGGCCAGGACAGCCTGGCCTTCCTGCATGCCGAGCTGTTCGGCTTCCGCCGCGGTGGCACCTCGCGCCGACAGGACATAGTCGGCCCGGTCGGGGTTGATACCGCAGAGGTCCCGCAAAGTGGCGTAGAGGGAGCCGGTCGAGTAGTCCAGCGAGATGGCGGGCTCGACCATCGCCGCCGGCATGCAGGAACTCGCGAGCGCCACCGGCACGTCGTCGAGCTTGCGCAGACGGTCGAGGCAGAAAACAGCCGACCCCGGTGCGATGCCGAGGTCCTCCGCCTCGTCGATCGTGCCGGGGCGCGTGCCCTGGTGCAGGACCTCGGCGGACGCGCGCAGGCCACGCAGGGCGGCGATCTCGGTGAAGCTCAGCGGCGGTTCCTGTCCCTCCTCCACGACGCTGGGGGGGACGACGTGCCAGCCACTTCCATGGGTCGGCTCGAGCAGGCCGTCGTCGTGGAGGGCCCGCAACGCGACCCGGAGCGTCGCCCGGCTCACCGCGAGCGAGGCGCTGAGGTCGCGCTCCGGCGGCAGCCGGGTGCCGGAGCGGAAGGTGCCGCGGGCGATCGCACTCGCGATCATCCGGTACACCTGCAGCGACGGCGGCTGGCCGTCGCTCCCCTTGCGTACGCTCTGCAGCACCCCGGGTTCTCCTACTCCACAGGACCAATTGGTAGAGAGGTGGACTGGAATTCCAGACCTATTAACGTGGCTGTGTGGCGGCTGAGACAAGGCTTCGTTCCGGATCCGGTCGTGCCGCGTCTATCTGTCCGCGGACTCCTCCGTAGGCTCTGGAGTCGTGTCAGACGAACGTGGGGTCGCCGTCATCACCGGTGGAAGTAGAGGCATCGGTGCCGCCACCGCGCTCCTGCTTGCCCAGCGTGGTTGGTCGGTCTGCGTCGGCTACCAGAACGCCGCCGATGCCGCCGAGGCCGTGGTCAGGGGGTGCGAGGAGCACGGGGCACGCGCGCTCGCGGTCAAGGCCGACGTCGCCGCCTGGGAGGGCGTGGCCGCGATCTTCGCCGCGGCGGACCGGCTCGGCCGGGTCACCACCCTGGTCAACAACGCCGGCATCGTCTACCAGGGGCGGACCCGCGTCGACGAGATCACCCCGGAACGTCTCGAACGCCTCCTCGCCGTCAACGTCTTCGGCGCGTTCCTGTGTGCCCGCGAGGCGGTGCTGCGGATGTCCACCCGGCACCGAGGATCCGGCGGAGTGATCGTGAACGTCTCCTCGGCGGCCGCACGGTTGGGAGGAGCGGGAGAGTACGTCGACTATGCGGCGAGCAAAGGAGCGATCGACACGATGACCATCGGCTTGTCGCGGGAGGTCGGCGGCGAAGGCATCCGGGTCAACGCAGTCCGTCCCGGTCTCATCGAGACCGACATCCA